>JBPCXK010000444.1:0-7124 GCA_051008635.1 Gammaproteobacteria bacterium | reverse complement strand
TCAACGGCGGACTTTACCACCCCTTGCCCACCGCAACGCCGGCGTGTGAGGCGCGCGGCCGTGGACAAGGCGTGGAAAAGTCCGCCTCGCTTGTGCGCGACCGCCGGCTGAGAAATTCTTGGTCTTTTTGTCCAAGATTTCAGTGGTAAGGTACTAAGCGTCGATATAGCGAATCTTTTCCGGTTGCGGTAAGCGGTAAAAGTGGCGCAGCTCGTCGATGAGCCTGTCGTTGTGGTAGGTGAGCGTGTGCTGGCTCGCCAATTTACCGCAATAACGGGCGGCGTAGCGATTGGCGTCCCGGTACCGTTCGAGCCCATCGTCATCCAGCGCCGCATCGAAATGGGCGTTGTCGAACAGACGATTGTGCAATTGCACCGGCACACCACAGTTCTGTTCGTGCCAAAGCATGATGAGGCTGGTTACGTACTTGTCCACCTCGGCCTGCAGCTCGAGCTCGAGCTGTGTCACGCTGCGCTTGCCCGCAACGTTCCAGAGCAGATAAATGAAATGGCTCACGCCCTCCAGCGCGACCCAGAACTCGGAAAGATTGCCTTCGTGCAGACGCAGGTAGGGGTCTTCGCGCCGTAGATGATCGAGCACGTCCTCGTCGAGGTAAAGCGATAAATCCAGGCTGTCGTCGCGCTGCGCGATCAGCAGTTTTTCCCTGGCATCGCGTGCGTCGGCGTTGTCTTCGAGCGCCTTGGCGAGTTCCTGATCGGTGATGAGGAAGTCGTTGACGTCGTGATCGATGGCGATGTCATAGATGCGCTCGATCTGCCGCTGGAGGGATTGTAATGGGATGGCGCTGCTCCCTGGTGCTTCGTCCGACTGATATTGACGGGTTCAGAGTCCCGCAAACGCGCCAATGCAAGGCGCAGTCCGCAGGGAATGGTTAGACTCTTGCCAAGGACGGAGCATTTAGTGTGCGAGCTGGCCAGTCGACATGGTGTGAATGCCGAGCTCCCGCAACTGGCGTTCCGCGCGTTTGCTGCCGGTGCGCCGCCAGCGTTCATAGAGTCGCAGGATGTCACGGTCGGATTCGCTGCAGGCTTGTTCGCTTACCTCGCCCAGCACATCGACAAAGTCCTGAAACTTTGCCGCCAGCTCGGAAAAGATGTCGCTGAAAACCTGTCCTCGACTGGTGCCCCTTACGCGCTCTGACAAAGAGCCGTAAGCGTTACCGCCCATCGCGATGTAGTAGTCGACATCGACCAGCTTGCGGTTGAGACTGTTGGCGAAGAAACCGGATACGAACAACGCGACGTCGCCGAGGCGCTTGAGCGCCTGATTACTTTCCCCGGTGCTGTCGCACTCGATCGCCTGTTTGAGGAGGAAGGCGAGCGGGCGGCGGTGCCAGCCGCGCTGGTAGTCCGCACGGGTAAATCCGGTGAGCAGATTAACGACGTAGTAAACCGTGTGGTCGTCCGCCTCGATTCCCTGATTAGTCATCGCCGCGCCGATCGACTCGTGAAAGAATTCGCGAACGTTCGCGTTCGCGATAACACCTTGCTGTCTGGCTACCATATCCGTTCGCCTCGCAGTTTTTGTCGTCGCTAAGTATTGGACGCCAAATTGTTCCTTATGTTCAACAGCCTGTCAGTGAGAAAGTACCGAAGCCGTGCTGTAAAAACGTGATCCATTGCGCGGTATATGCGCTTCAGGCGCGAATCCGTTCACCTTTTGGATCATACATTGGTCGCAGACTGGCCTTCGCGGCGAAACGTTCGCAGGCGACTTCGATCTCAAACTTGCCGCTCTCGATGAATGCCTTGTCGACGCATTCTTTACTGCCAACATAACCCAAACCGATCGCGCGACCGAGTGCGTGACCGTAGTTACCCGAGGTGAGGTAACCGACAATCACCCCGTCTCGATAAACCGGTTCGTTGTGATAGAGCAGGGGTTCCGGGTCCTCGAGTGCGAATTGCACCAGCCGCTTGCGGATGCCCTGTTCTTTTTGGCGCAGCAAGGCGTCGCGGCCGCTGAACGGCACGTTCTTGTCGAATGCGCAGGCGAAACCGAGGCCGGCTTCCAGGGGCGTGTCCTCACCGCTGATGTCATGTCCCCAGTGCTTGAAGGCTTTTTCGATACGGCAGGAGTCCAGCACGTGCATGCCGGCGAGTTTCAGGCCATGATTGTCCCCCTCGCTCGCGATCGCGTCGAACACTCCCGGGGCGAATTCGCTGGGCACGTACAGTTCCCATCCGAGCTCGCCGACATAGGTGATGCGGTAAGCCCAGGCGCGGGCGTAAGCGATATCGATTTCTTGCGCAGTCCCGAACGGAAACGCGGCGTTCGAGAGATCGGCGCTGGTCAGTTGTGACAACAGAGCGCGGCTGTTGGGGCCCATCAGGCCGATAACAGCAAAAGCGGAGGTGACGTCTGTGACGGCGACGTGGTCATCGGGCTCGATGTTGCGTTTGAGCCAGTTGAGATCGTGCACACCGGTCGCAGCGCCGCTCACGACCTGGTACTTCTCCTCGGCCAGACGCGTTACCGTAAGATCGGCCTCGATGCCTCCGCGCGCGTTGAGCCAGGGCGTGTAGACGATCTTGCCGTTTGGCACCGCAACGTCGTTGGCGCAGATACGCTGCAGCGCGTTTTCCGCGTCACGCCCCTGCACCAAAAACTTGCCGAACGAGCTTTGGTCGAACAGGCCGACGGCCTCGCGCACGGCCTTGTGCTCCGCCGCGGCGTAGTCAAACCAGTTTTGCCGTTGATAGCTGTACTCGTACTTCGGCTCCACCGCGCCAGGTGCGAACCAGTTGGGTCTTTCCCAACCGGCTACCTCGCCGAAGCAAGCGCCGCGCGCCTTCAGTTGCTCGTGCAAAGGGCTGCAGCGCACGCCGCGCGCGGTTTCGTATTGCCGGTACGGCCAGTGCATGGCGTACAGCAGACCCAGGGCCTCGGTCGCGCGTTCGCAAAGGTAAGGCTGATTGTTCTGAAACGGTTGCACGCGTTCAATATCCACGTCCCAGAGGTCCATGGGCGCATGACCGTTTGCGATCCATTCCGCCAGCACCTTGCCCGCGCCGCCGGCCGACTGAATGCCGACGGAATTGAAACCCGCGGCCACGAACAAACCCCGCAGCTCGGGCGCCTCGCCCAGCATATAGCGGTTGTCGGGTGTGAAGCTTTCCGGTCCGTTGAAAAAGGTGCGAATGCCCACGCCTGCGAGCGAGGGCACGCGATGCATGGCATTTTCGAGCACCGGCATGAAGTGATCGACGTCTTCAGGGAGCTGGTCGAAACAAAAATCCTCGGGGATGCCGTCCATGCCCCAGGGCTTGGCGTTGGGTTCGAAGGCGCCCAACAGCAGCTTGCCCGCTTCCTCCTTGTAATAGGCGCAGCCGTCGGGGTCTCTCAGCACAGGCAGCGACGGTGGCAAATCCTTGATGACTTCGGTGACGACGTAAAAGTGCTCGCAGGCATGCAGCGGGATGTTGACCCCGCACATTTGGCCGAGCTCGCGCGACCACATGCCGCCGCAGATCACGACATTTTCCGCGGTAATCTCGCCGCGTTCCGTGACTACGCCGCTGGCGCGCCCGGTTTTGGTCTGGATCCCGGTAACCTTCGCGTCCTCGATGACCAGCGCGCCTCCCTTGCGCGCGCCTCTGGCGAGCGCCGTGGCCGTGTCGGTGGGATTGGTCTGACCGTCCTTGGGCAGATACACCGCGCCGGCAATGTCATCAATGTGCAGTAACGGCCACATCTCGCGCAGTTGAGCGTTGCTCAGGATCTCGACTTCGAGTCCGTAGGTCCGCGCCATTGATGCGCCTCGTTTGAGTTCTTCGAGCCGCTCCCGCGTGGGCGCGATGCTGATGCTGCCGTTTTGTTTGAACCCGGTTGCCTGACCTGTTTCATCTTCAAGTCCGGCGTACAGCCGGGTCGTGTACTGCGCGAGCCGTGTCATGTTCAGCGTCGCGCGCAATTGCCCGACCAGGCCGGCCGCGTGCCAGGTCGTGCCGCAGGTGAGTTTGCGCCGTTCGAGCAGCACGACGTCTTTCCACCCCAGCTTCGTGAGGTGATACGCGACGCTGCAGCCGACTATGCCGCCGCCAATGATGACGGCTTGTGCTCGCGTAGGTAAGGTTTCGCTCATTGTGTTGATCCAGAGTGTGGTTGCTGTTGCTGGGCGATCGGCCGTCGACCAAATGCGTTCCGCATTGGCCAGCAGGCCACTGCTTGTTCGATTCGCCGGAATTTTGACTATCCCAATACCACAACGGGCGTTGCAATGGATAGCCTCGTGTCGATGTCGCGTTCTGGACGGGTCTAAAAAGGAGGAGAAAAAATCCTTACAGACCCGAGATCGGGTCTGGAGAAGATGGCCGGTCCGCGTTCGGACCAGCGCTTCAGTCGTCGAATACTTCTTTCAAGTATTCTTGCAAGCGGCGCTCTTCGAGATAGTCGCTGAGTACGCTGCTCGCGGGACGCGGCTCGCCGGAAGCTTCTTCCGCGACGGGCGCGCCTTCATCAAGGGGGATCTCGTCCATCATGTCGTTTTCGATCTGCACTTCGGCAAAATCGTCGGCGCCATCGAGATCGTCTTTGACGACTGGTTTCTTAGCAACAACTGGTTCACCAGACCTGCTTTTCACGCTGACTCCTTATCCGTTTAGTCCCCCTAAACTCGATGTGGAATCCGTCATCGAGGAAACCGTGAACGTAAAAATAAGGTTTTAAACCCCTGCTACCAACCAACCTCTCTGGATGTTGTATGTTTCAAGCGCGTTTGTACCGCAAAACTTGCTGCAGGAAAAGATGATTGAGCGGGTTTTTTGCCGCCTTCGTCACGCATGAGGCAACGCCTGTCACGAGTTCCCGGGACTGAGCGCGAGGCGAAGACAAACATCCACCCGATCGCATACAATCCCGCACGGCCGGGCAGCCCTGGATCAGCCTTGCTGACGGCGCGTAACTCTTCTGCTCCGAGCGGCGCGGGCTTTTAAAAAATCGAGAACTGGAGGTTTCCATGGAACGCGAATTCATGGAATACGACGTGGTAGTAGTGGGCGCGGGCCCGGCCGGACTGACGGCCGCGCTTCGCCTCAAGCAGTTGGCGCAAGCGCACGACCATGAAATCGGCGTTTGCGTGCTGGAGAAGGGCTCCGAGGTCGGCGCGCATATCCTGTCCGGTGCGGTCCTGGAGCCGCGCACGCTGAACGAGCTGATTCCCGACTGGCAGGAGCGCGGCGCCCCTCTCAATGCGCCCGTCTCGTCCGAAGCGTTCTGGTTTCTGAGCGAGAACAGGCATACGGCCTTCCCGGCCAGGCTGCTGCCGCCGGCAATGCACAACAAGGGTAACTATATCGTGAGCCTCGGCAACGTTTGCCGCTGGCTGGCAGAACAGGCCGAAACGTTGGGCGTTGAAATCTATCCGGGGTTCGCCGCGGCCGAGGTCGTTTATCACGACGACGGTTCAGTCAAAGGCGTTGCGACCGGCGACATGGGCGTCGCGCGCGACGGTAGCCACAAGGACAGCTATGAGCCCGGGATGGAATTGCACGGCAAGTACACCTTTTTCGCCGAGGGTTGCCGCGGATCTCTCACCAAGGGCTTGTTTGAAAAATTCCATCTGCGCAGGAACTGTCAGGCACAGACCTTTGGCATCGGTCTCAAGGAATTGTGGCAGGTAGCGCCCGAAAAGCATCAACAGGGGTTGGTGTTACACACGGCCGGGTGGCCGCTTGACCGGCGTACTTACGGCGGGTCGTTTCTCTATCATCTCGAGAACCATCAGGTCGCGGTCGGTTTCGTGGTCGGGCTCGATTACCAGAACCCGCATCTGTCGCCGTTCGAAGAGTTTCAGCGCTTCAAGACGCATCCGTCCATCCGGTCTTTTTTCGAGGGCGGTGAGCGCGTGGCCTATGGCGCGCGCGCTTTGAATGAGGGCGGATTTCAATCCATTCCCGAGCTGACGTTTCCGGGTGGCGCGGTGATCGGCGCGGCGGCGGGGTTTATGAACGTGCCCAAGATCAAAGGCAGCCACACCGCCATGAAAACCGGCATGCTCGCGGCCGAGTGCGCGTTCGACGCGCTGCGAGGCGCCGGCGACAATGCCCCGCCAAAAACTCTCGATGCCTATCCCACGGCTTTTGCGTCGAGCTGGGTGTTCGACGAGCTGCGCGTCGTGCGCAACGTGCGGCCCGCGTTTGCGAAGTGGGGGCTCATGGGTGGAACGCTCTATGCGGGCATCGATCAGGTGCTGCTGCGCGGCAAGGCGCCGTGGACGCTCAAGCATGGCCACAGCGATAACGACACACTGCGCAAGGCGGCCGAGTGCCCGCGGATCGAATACCCCAAACCGGACGGCAAGATCAGCTTCGACCGCCTGTCATCGGTGTATCTCGCGGCCACGGCCCACGAGGAAGACCAGCCCGTGCACCTGACCCTGAAGAATAACAGCGTGCCGATTGATCACAATCTGGCGCTGTACGATGCGCCGGAGCAACGTTACTGCCCCGCGGGCGTCTACGAGATCGTGCGCGACGACGACGGCGCGAATCCGCGATTACAGATCAACGCCGGCAACTGCGTGCATTGCAAGACCTGCGACATCAAGGACCCTTCGCAGAACATCAACTGGGTGGTGCCGGAGGGTGGGGGCGGGCCGAATTATCCGAATATGTAGCCGGTCAGAGCGCAGGAATTCGCCTCCCGGGGTGTTTTATTAACACTTCGCGGAACTGTGTGCACGGTTTCGTGGGAGCGGCCTCAAAGAGTGTCGTTAAACTCCATTGCGGACATAGGTCGGTGCCGAGCGCAGCGAAGCCCAACGAGCACTTGCCCTGGATACCACTGCTGACTTCTTCTATACTGTTGATATGGTGCCAAAAAAAGTCTATATTTGGTCCTCCTCATCAATGCTCCTCGGAATCACGCCATGAAGCTAAGCGAATCGGTCAAACCGATTAGTTATTTAAAGAGTCACGCAGCGGATGTCCTTCGTGACGTTACGGAAAATCAGCGTGCCATGGTCATCACCCAGCATGGCGAAGCCAAAGCTGTACTGCTCGATATCGCGACATATGAACAGACCCAGGAGTCTCTCGCGCTTCTGAAGGTGCTGGCCCAAAGCTCGAAGAGTCGGCAGCGTGGCGATAGCAAACCGGTCACAA
>JBPCXK010000443.1:0-2650 GCA_051008635.1 Gammaproteobacteria bacterium | reverse complement strand
GCCATCCAGAGTGCGTTTGAAACGATCTCAGCCGAGCGCACGACTATTGTAATCGCTCACCGTCTGGCGACGGTTTTGAAGGCAGACACTATTGTGGTGATGGTGGAAGGCAGAATTGTCGATCAGGGCACCCACAGCGAACTGCTCGGTCGCGGCGGGACGTACGCACAACTTGCGGAACTCCAGTTCAGCCAGGCAACTCGCGTCGAGCCTGTGGTCGGCTGGTGAGGGCCCGCGCGCATTCCGTGAAAACGATCTTTACCTGCGAGTACGGTGTCGATTCGCGTTGTCCGGTTACACAGGCAGGTCTGCAGGCTCCATGAGCGATCAGTCGTGTGCAATAGAGTTCAACGACAGCCTCTTTAGCGGCACATGTCCAGCCAATCAGTTCTCAGTTCGGGCACTGACGAGAGCAGCAGTTGCGTGTAGTCATGATGTGGCGGCGTGAGAATGTCGGCGGTCTGCCCGCTTTCGACGATCTCTGCGCTGCGCATGACGCAAATCGTGTCCGATACCTGCGCGATGGTTGAAAGATCATGACTGATAAAGATATAGGCGAGTTTCAGTTGCTCCTGAAGGTGCCGTAACAAATCCAGAATCGCCTGGGCAACGATGGTATCGAGCGCCGAGGTAATCTCATCGCAGATGATCAGCTTTGGCTCCGCCGCTAGCGCCCGGGCCAGGTTTACACGCTGCCGTTGGCCGCCGGATAGTTCACGCGGAAAACGCGATGCATAGGAGGCTGGCATTTCGACAAGCTCCAGGAGCTCGGCGACCCGCCTGCTGACATCGCTGTCACTCATGCCGAAGTAAAAACGTAGTGGCCGACCGAGTATCTTTCGAACTCGATGACGCGGATTGAGTGCGACATCGGCCATTTGAAAAGCGAATTGAATCGAACGCAACTCATCGCGTGTGCGGTCGTTGGTCTCGGGCCCCAAAGCCTTGCCCGACAGGCGCACCGCACCGCTTTGGGGCGCCATTAGTCCGGCGATTACCCGACCGAGAGTTGTTTTCCCGGAACCGGACTCACCAATTATTCCAACGGTCCGGGATTCATAGGCGTTGATTGATACGCCGCGCAAGGCGATGTGCTCATGGTTCCTGCCATAGCCGGCGGTTACATCCTTCACTTCAAGCAAGGGCGCGCCGATGTCGTTTGAACAGGGTCTCGTGCTGGACGGTAGAACTTGCGGCATTACATGGGCTGCCGCTACCAGCATCCTGGTGTACTCGTGTTGCGGATCATGAATGATCTGTTCTGCGGATCCGTACTCGACCGGCTGGCCATCCTTGAGCACCAGAATGTCATCCGACATCTGCGCCACCACGGCCAGATCGTGACTGACGTAAATGGCCGATGTGTTTCGATCATGGATCAGTTTTTTGAAAGCTCGCAACACCTCGATCTGCGTTGTTACATCCAGCGCTGTTGTCGGCTCATCCAGAATGAGCAATTTGGGATCGCAGATCATGGCCATTGCCGCCATCAAACGTTGCAACTGTCCGCCACTGACCTGATGCGGGTAGCGATTTCCGATGGTTTCCGGGTCGGGCAGGTCCAGTTCCCGGTAGAGTCCAACGGCCTTTGCGGTCGCTTCGCCTTCAGAGAGTAGAATCTTGATCCCCGGTGTTTCGGTCACCTGTTTGTTCCGTGGCAGCGCGCTGTTGAAGGCAGCTGCGGCGCTTTGGGCGATATAGGAGATATCTCTGCCACGTATTGCGCGGCGCCGACTGAAGGGAAGGTTCAGTACGTCGGCATCGCCGAGGCGGATGACGCCGCCGGTGATTTCACAGCCGGCGCGTGCGTAACCCATGCAGGCCAGCGAGATCGTGGTTTTCCCCGATCCGGATTCGCCAATGAGGGCGATCACTTTGCCGCTCTGGATGGAAAAGGAAACGTTCTCGACTATCTTTGTCAGTCTGCCCTTGCGATCTTTGGCGCTGACGCCGAGATCACTGACGTCGAGAACAGCTTTGCCGTTCCGCTTGGTCACAGTTCCTCCGGCAATGCCGCGTGTGTTGTCTCGAGGAACCAATCCACCAGCATGTTGACGGAGATTGTCACCATGGCGATACACAGGGCGGGGAATATGGGCGCGTAGGATCTATACAGCAAACCTTGCATGTTCTCCTTTACCATCACGCCAAGATCGGCGTGGGGTGGCTGCACGCCCAGCCCGAGAAAGCTCAAGGCGGAGATGAACAAAATCGCGTAGGTGAAGCGAATGCCGAATTCCGCCGCGAGCGGTGCCAGCGCGTTGGGCAGGAGTTCGTGGCACATGATCCAGCCGAGTTTCTCGCCGCGGACGCGGGCGGCCTCGATATAGTCCTGAACCACGATGTCCATGCCCAGTGCGCGGGCCACGCGGAACACCCGGGTAGCGTCGATCAGCGCTATCGTCACGATCAGCACGGCGAACGACGAACCCAGGCTGGAAATGACAATCAGCGCAATCATGATAGCGGGAAAAGAAATCAGCGCGTCGACGGTGCGGCTCAATACCGAGTCCACCCATCCCCGCTGTACAGCGGCAAAGAAACCCAGCGCCGCGCCGATCAGGAACGCAAACAGGGAAATGGCAAGCGCCAGGCTCAAGGTTACGCGGGCGCCGTAAATCAAACGTGAAAACAAATCCCGGCCCAGAAA
>JBPCXK010000442.1:0-6049 GCA_051008635.1 Gammaproteobacteria bacterium | reverse complement strand
AAAATACCAAGAATTTTCAGCCGGCGGTCGCGCACAAGCAAGGCGGACTTTTCCACGCCTTGTCCACGGCCGCGCGCCTCACACGCCGGCGTTGCGGTGGGCAAGGGGTGGTAAAGTCCGCCGTTGAGGGGGCACAAGTTCTGGTTCCGGCTATGCCGGGTTAGGAACCACCGCTGGACATTACAACGATGTCGTCGGTGTTCTGCCGATGGCGATATCGACCCGAAGCAAACCAGTGCGAAGCGAGCGAGGAGGTCCTATGGATCAGCAGCAGTTAAACGCGGGATTTCGTGCACTTCACGAACGTCCCGGCGCATTCGTCATACCCAATCCGTGGGATGTAGGTACTGCCCGCATCCTGGCCGCCATGGGGTTCGAGGCGCTGGCCACGACAAGCGCCGGTTTCGCTTTTTCGAGCGGTGTAAAAGAAGGGGTTGTATCGCGAGAACAAGCGCTCGCGCACTGTCGGGCTATTGTCGCGGCTTGCGATCTACCCGTATCCGCGGACCTGGAAAAGGGGTTCGGCGACGCGCCCGAAGATGTTGCGCAGACCATTCGCGAGGCCGCGGCGACCGGCCTGGCCGGTTGTTCTATCGAAGATCACACGAATCGACGTGATGATCCGATCTTCGACTTCAATCTTGCGGTTGAGCGAATTCAGGCGGCGTCGGAAGCGAAAAATGAGTTGCCCCATGATTTTGTTCTGACGGCGCGTTGTGAGAACTTCTTGTGGGGTCGCCCGGACCTCGACGATACGATTAAACGGCTGCAGGCGTTCGAAAGCGCTGGGGCGGACGTGCTCTATGCTCCCGGTCTGCATGATCTGGAAACTATTCGAACGGTCTGTGCATCGGTCACCAAGCCGGTCAACGTCGTTATGGGGATGCCGGGAACCAGCTTCGGGGTCAGTGAACTCGCGGCTGTGGGGGTCACACGCGTCAGCGTCGGATCGGCTCTTTTTCGAGCCGCGTTCGGCACCTTCGTTCGAGCCTCGAAAGAGATGAAAGAAGACGGAACGTTTACGTTCGCATCCGATGCAATTGGCTTCTCCGAGCTGGAAGACTATTTCACTGCCTTTGAGAGTCGGTAAAACTCCATGTCGGTCACCACGATTGGAACCTATCCCAAAATTGGGGATCCTCCGGGTGTGCCCCGGTTAATCAATACCGTCTTGGAGCAGGTGAAATGGTGAAGCATGCTGTCGAGCGCATACTCTTTGCCGACGCCGCTCATTTTGAGGCCGCCAAAAGACACATTCGAGCGAGGCGTGGCACACTGGTTCACCTGAACGAACCCGGCCTCAATGCGATCGACATATTCCAGCGCCCGCGAGAGATCGCGCGTCCACAGATTTGCAGCGAGACCGTAAGGCGTGTCGTTTGCGCTGGCGATCATGTCGTCGAAGGCGCTGAATGGCAGCACGGTCGCCACCGGTCCGAAGATCTCGTCCTGGCAAACTTCCGACTCAATCGTGAGACCGTCGAGCAATGTCGGCGGGTAGAAATAACCTTTGCTCAGATAGGGGTCCGTGGGGCGCTCGCCGCCGAACAGAACGCGCGCGCCGGGAGTCCGGCGCGTAATATCCAGGTAACGCAGCGTCCTGTGGAATTGTTCCTGCGAGATAATCGCGCCCATGTCCGTTGCTTCATCCAGCGGGTTGCCGAGCTTTATGTCGGCCAGCTTCGCGGCCACGCCTTCTATGACCCGGTCGTATACGGCCTCGTGGACAAATACGCGCGTTCCGGCCGTGCAGGCCTGGCCCTGACGCGTGTAACGCATGCCTTCGATGATGCCGGGGACTGCAAGGTCGAGATCGGCATCGGGCATGACGATGCTTGGGTTTTTGCCGCCCAGCTCCAGGGTCACGGGGCAAAGTTTCGGCGCCGCATAACCTGCGACCGCCTGACCCACAGGCAGCGAGCCCGTGAAAGTCACCTTGCGTACAGCGGGGTGCTCAACGAGCGGTTTGCCGCATTCTTCGCCATACCCGGAAATCACGTTGAGGACGCCGGCCGGCAACTCACGACTCATGATCTCCGCCAGGAAAAGCACGCAAAAGGGGGCTTGTTCCGCCGTCTTGATGACGACGGTGTTGCCTGCCGCCAAAGCCGGGGCCACCTTGGTGACGAACAAGAGCAACGGTACGTTCCAGGGAATGATGCCCGCGACGACTCCGATGGGATCGCGCGTGGTGTATTGCAGCACTTTCGCGCTCGCTGCCGGAATGGTTTCGCCCTTGAGCTCGCCGGCAAGCCCACCGAACATTCTGGTCAGATCGATGGCGGAGCCTGTTTCGGGTCGAGCTTGGGTCCTCAGCGCGTTGCCAGTATCCAACGCCAAAACCTGCTCGACGATCGCGGTATTCGCCTCGACTGCGTCTGCCGCCTTTTGCAACATTCGCCCACGTTCGCGGGCAGGAATTTTCTTCCATTTGCCAAAGGCTTTCCGGGCAGCCTCGACTGCAGCGTCGACATCTTCCTTCGCGCACCTGGGCGCTTGTCCGACAATGCCGAGGTCGCCGGGATGAATAACGTCGAAGGCCGCCTCCGTCAGCGCATCGCGGATTTCACCATCGACGAACACTTTGTTCGAAAGCCGCTTTGTTACTGCAAGGGCATCAGCTGCGGGGTGCTTTACGTCACGCCGTATGTCTGCCACTGTTGAATTAATCATCGATATGTTTCCCTGGTGCGTTATTGAAGATGATGCTCGGCAGGATGATGATGCCGACCGTGCCGCCGGCGGCGGTCGCGGCGGCGAAACTCTTGTCGTACCCGTTCTTCACCATTTCCGGGTGCATGATCGAAGCGATGGCCGCGGTGGTGGCGGAGTTCGACCCGGCAATAGCGGCGAACATGCCGCCGGCGGCGAGCGAGGCCATGGCGAGCCCGCTGCGCAGCCGATCCAAACGATCCACAGGAACAGATATATGGGTACGGTGCTGCTCCACGGCGCTTGCTGGTTGAAGACGAATCTGCGAATCACCTCGACGAAGATGATCCCCGCCATCGCGACGTCACAAGAATAATCGTCTAATCGTCTTTTCGAGATTGCTGTCGAGCCATCGAAACAGCGTCATACGATCACCCGCCCGGACGAGCCCAAAGAACTCGGGAGTTAGTGTGTCATGAACCGGGAGTACGTAGGGGGACGACCCGACGTACTCCACCATACGAGTGAGCGGCGGTTGCCGCTAGCCCGCCTTTCTCACCGCGGGGCGAGATGATCGCGCAGGAGTGAGGCGGACTTTTCCACGCCTTGTCCACGGCCGCGCGCCTCGAACGCTGGCGAAGCGGTGGGCAAGGGGTGGTAAAGTTCGCCGTTGAAGAGGCACATCTTTGGTTCCGGCTAGGCCGGGTTAGGGTTTGCGCAGGAATTAACTTCGCATTTTCTCGCTGCCTACCCATCGCGCGCGGCCGTGTTGCCTCGTCGGTTAAATGAGCCGGCTACTCGCCTCGCGCACAGCCGCCTGGACGCCGATAAATGCAACTTGTTCTTGCGCGAACCCTAAATTTACACGCCGTGCGGCGGCTGTCAAAAGCCCGGCTCCAATCAGAAAACTCCCGCCAATCCTGTTGACCATCCGCAGCATGGAGGGCCGCCGCATGTGAGAGCGTAGTTGCTCGATCAGTAGCGCCCACATCGTCACGGTGATCGCCGCCAGACTCAGGAACGTTGCCTCGAGGATGACAAATTGAACAAGCAACGGACCGGCCGGATCAATAAACTGGGGCACGAAGGCAATAAAGAAGACAATGCTTTTCGGATTCAGGGCCGTCACGATATAGGAGCTCCAGAACATGCGACGGCCGTTTACAGTCGATTTAGCGCTGGTCATCGCTTTCGGTGAAGGATCCGCGCGCCAGAGTTGAACGCCAAGCCAGATCAAGTAGGCTGCGCCTGCAAGCTTCAGTAGGGTGAAAAGCGTAGCGGACGCGGCTAGGATAGCGCCTGCCCCCAGCAACGAGACGGTCATCGCCGTGAAATCACCCAGCATCACGCCAGGCACCGTTGCCCACGCGCTGGAACGGCCTCTCCCGAGCGCGTAGCTGACGACGACCATCACCGTCGGGCCCGGTATGGCCAGCAAAGCGCTGGTGGCGAGCGTGAATGCGATCCAGAGTTCGAATGACATCAGCAGTTCCAGGCAGGCTCACTAACTTTCTGTTTGCGGCGCTTCGATCGGCCGACCGACTGTCAAGGTCTGCCTCAGATTTTTGTCCAGGTCATTGTAGGTAGTGTCCTCAAATCAATCCAGCGTCACGCTGTCCGCGTGGCGGCGTTTGTCCACGAAGCCAGCAGGTAAGTGGGCGTTTTCGCGCCTGGTGTGTTGGAAAGCTCCCTACTTCGGCAGCATACGGCCAAAGTTCACAGAGCTGCGGCCAGGCTATTGCGAGGTGCACATCAAAAAGCGGCGCGCGGTGCTCAATCACATTGGCACGGTTCACGCGATCGCCATGTGCAACATGGCCGAGCTTGCAGGCGGTACCATGCTCGACGCCACAATTCCGTCAACTCACAGGTGGATTCCCAAGGGAATGACGGTCGAATACCTCAAGAAAGCACAGACCGATCTGAAAGCCGTCGCGGCACTGAACCCCCTGCCGGAGTTTGGACCAGCGGCGGAGTTGCCGGTGACGGTGAACGTTGTAGATGCGGGGGATCAGACAGTGTTTCGTGCCGTGATCGCGATGTGGGTGTCGCCAAAAAAATAGCGACCGTTCGAGTGAGTCGGCAGACCACCGATGTTCAATGATCAGCGGAGTTCAAACGCAATGCACAAAACTCTCCACAACCCGGAAACTGTTTTCCCCGAAGAAGGGCACTACGCTCACGGACTGGAGGTCGGCGATATCAGTCGGTTGATGTTCGTGTCCGGCACCATGGGGCTCAATCCGGATATGTCCGCCCCACCGTCGTTTGAACAACAATGCCGACTGGCCTGGTCCAACATACTGACGATACTGAAAAGCGCTGGCATGTGCGTCGAAAACATCGTGCGCGTCAACACGTTTCTCGCCAGCAGAGAGTATGGGGACAAGAACGGTGAAATTCGCCGGGAGGTACTGGGCGAACATCGGGTGGCCCTTACCGTGGTTGGCGCAGAGCTGCTTGATTCGGACTGGCTGGTCGAAATCAACGTTACCGCCGCCGAGTGAAGATGTGCCCCGTGCCCGCACGCTTCGATGACTCCAGGCTCCTTTCCGCCAGCGACTCTCTTTGGACCGGTGGAATACCGCGGTTGACTTTAGCAGTTTAGTAACTAAACTCGAATAGCCAACAAGAATCGGCCGCTAGCGGCGGTCGCGCCACACAATCAAAAGAGGAGAAAGGCGATGAAGAAAATCGCAGCCGCAGCCTTATGCATCTCGCTCCTGACGTTCGGGGCAAAATCCTTCGCGCAAGACAAAGAGCTGACCTTGTGTTGGGCGGCCTGGGATCCTGCCAACGCGCTGCAGGAGCTCTCCAAGGACTTCACTGCCAAGTCCGGCATCGCCATGAACTTCGAGTTTGTGCCATGGACGAACTTCGCGGATCGTTTTCTCAACGAGCTCAACTCCGGTGGCAAGCTCTGCGATCTGCTGATCGGCGACAGTCAGTGGCTCGGCGGGTCAGCGACGTACGGGCACTACATCAAGCTCAATGACTTTTTCGCCAAGGAAGGCATCTCCATGGACGACTTTTTGCCGGCCACGGTTTACGCCTATTCGACCTGGCCCAAGGGCGATCCGGAATATTGGGCGTTGCCGGCGATGGGCGATGCGCTGGGCTGGGTGTATCGCAAAGACTGGTTCGCGCGGCCCGAGCTGCAGAAGGCGTTCCAGGACAAATACGGCCGCAAGCTCGACGTTCCCAAGAACTGGAACGAGCTCAAGGACATCGGCGAGTTCTTCCAGGGCCGCGAGATCGACGGCAAGAAAGTCTACGGCCTGGGGATCTACACCGAACGGGGCTCGGAGGGGATCACCATGGGTGTGACTTCGGCGATGTACGCCTGGGGCTTCGAGTACCAGGATCCGAACAAGCCCTATCACATGGAGGGTTACGT
>JBPCXK010000441.1:0-3298 GCA_051008635.1 Gammaproteobacteria bacterium | reverse complement strand
GAGTGGACGCTTCTCCGCTTTACCGGGCTTGTCTATCCAGCAACGCTTCACCGGTACGGCTCGAAAAGTCCGGGTGTGCAGTGCCTGTTCGATTTCGTTCAGGAACTCCCCGACTCCGATCTCTGTCTCGATGTACTCGATGCTCTGATCGTCAATGCCCGGCGCACCCTTATTGGCTCCTACCCTTTCCCAGGCCTCCCACAATATGTCTCCACGATAAACTTTATCGTAGAGCGCTCCGAACTTCCTATCCAGCGACTGTTTCGCTGCACAGGACAGCTTGTCTTGTAAAGCTTGGACAGACTTCAACATGTTCATAGCCTTTCGGCACTCATGCATCCTTCTCCACAACACAAGCACGATCAAAGTACGGCCGCACGCTCAAGATGGGTGTAAGCGATCGTTCCGGCACAGGCTTGTGGCAGGACCCGCAGTCCGGGAGAGTTTGCTCTCCACTGTTATCGTGAGGACAAATGATGCCGCAAGCACCCCGCAAATCTGCAGCCCGATGGGCAGAGCTGGTCGGCGAGTTTCAGCAAGGCGACGAAACCGAGAGGGAGTTCTGCCAGCGCCACGGTTTTCTACTTAGCACATTTCGCAAGTGGCGTTACCGGTACAATCGCACGGCGCCGACCGCTGCGCCCGGTCGGCAGCGTTCGGCTTTCGTCAAAGTGACGCGTTCGGCGACCACCGGTAGCGCGCCGATCGTTGTACGCATCGGCAATGCCATCACGCTGGAGTGTCCGGCCACCCTGGATATGGAGTCCATCGCACAGTTGGCCCGGGCGGTGCATCATGGACGTTAAACGCTGGAGCGCCGATCAAGTGTTCCTGTATCGCCATCCGGTCGACATGCGCAAAGGGGCGGCGGGGTTAGGCGCATTGGTGGCGCTGGAGCTGGGACGCAACCCGGCCGATCGCAGTCTTTACGTTTTTACCAACCGCAGTCGCGACAAAATAAAATGATTGATCTGGCACCTTAACGGCTATTGGGTGCTCTACAAGAGCCTGGAGAAGCAGCGGTTCAGCTGGCCGGATTGGTTTGACCAGGACACGCTGACGTTAACCGATGAGCAACTCGACTCCCTGCTCGACGGCTACGACCTCAACGGCATGCGCCCGCATAAACAAATCGCGTTTGCGCGAGCCTTTTGACTGGACATAACCCTCGCTGATTACTATCATAAGCACATGGAAGTGCGGTTGGATTGTCTGCCCAATGATATCGCTGAGTTAAAGCAAGTCATTGCCTCTCAGCAAGCCATCATCGAAGACAAAGAGCAGACGATCACCCGCAATCAAGCCGTCATCACCTGCCTCGAAGAGAAGCTCAGGCTGCTGCAGCAGCAACGCTTCGGTCGGCGTTCCGAGAAATATCCCGGTCAGCAGGAGCTGCAGCTGTTCAACGAAGCGGAGCTGCTGCAGGCACAACCGGAGCCCGAGGCCGAGAGCGCCGACACCATCACGGTGCCCGCCCATACCCGCAAGCGCAAGAAGCCGCGCGTGCTGGCGCCCGATCTGCCCCGGTGCGAGGTCATCTACGATTTGCCCGAAGCGGACAAACAGTGCACCCGCTGCGGCAAGACGCTTTCGCACATCGACAATGAGGAGCTCGAACAGCTCGCGGTCATTCCGCAGCAGTACTACGTGATCGTTCACGTGAAAAAGAAATACGCCTGCAGCTGTAAGGGGTGTATCCGTACGGCTGGCATGCCCGCACAGCCACTGCCGGCCAGTCAAGCCAGCCCGCAACTCCTGGCGCACATCATGGTGTCGAAGTATCACGACGGGTTGCCCCTGCCCCGGCAGGAAAAGATGGCGCTGCGTGAGGGGCTGGAACTATCGCGGGCGAAGCTGGCGCGATGGTTGATTAGTGTTGCGGCACTGTTTCAACCGATTTGGAATCTACTGCAAGACACCTTGTTCAGCTACGACATCGCTCAAAGCGACGAGACCGGCATCCAGGTGCTCAAAGAACACGGACGCCGACCGGAGAACAAGAGCTACTTGTGGATCCGCCGCGGCGGGCCACCGGATAGACCGGTGGTTCTGGTCGATTACTCGCCATCGCGATCGGGAGAGACCGCCCACGGATTGTTGGAGGAATTTCGCGGCTATCTGGTGTGCGATGCCTATGAAGGCTACAGCCCGACGATTCGGACCAACGGGTTATTGCCGGTTTTCTGTAACGACCACGCGCGGCGTAAGTTCGTCGACGTAATGAAGAGCTTAACCAAAGATAGCCGGCACCCGGAGCGGGCTAAAGACTGGATCGCCAACCAAGCGATCGAGCGCTACAAGCCGCTGTACCGCATCGAGCGTGAAATCAAAGAGCTGTCGGTGCAGGCAAAGTATGAGGCCCGCCAAGCCCGGGCCGTTCCTCTGTGGGATGCCTTTATCGAGTGGGCCGAAAAAATGCAGGCGGAGGGCGTTGCCCATCAGGGAACGCGCGAGGCCTTGAACTACCTGATCACGCATGCCGAGGGACTTCGTCGCTACTGCGACGACGGTAGGCTACCGATCTCGAACATCCTCGCGGAGCACACAGCCAAAACCATTGCTGTAGCGCGCACGAATTTTTTGTTCGCCGACACCCCCGCCGGTGCCGAATCCAGCGCCCGGATTTACAGCCTGCTCGAAACCGCGAAAGCGAACGGGCACCATACTCAACGGTATCTGAGTGTCCTGCTCACCGAGCTGCCCAACGCGGCGTGTGTCGAGGATATCGAATCGCTGTTGCCCTGGAATATCACGCCCGAGGAGATATCCCGGCGCTACGCGACCTATCCCGCCCCGTAGCCACCACCCGGGTGACTCTTCGCTCTCGGCCTACGCGGCGGCGACACTCCACCGCAGGGGCGGACCCGTTTGCAGGGAAGCTGCCGTCGAGCCTACAGGGTGAGGCGGGAAGAGAAAAGCGCCGATGGCGCTTTCCTGTCGAACACACCAACCCTGCAAGCGGAGCCCTGAAACGGGCTGAATAGTCGAATAGTCCTACCCACCCCCACAATCCGTGAGCAACTTCAATACTGTGCTCGATGGATCGCTTACGATTGTGGCCCGGTTGCTTGCAGACACTGAAAGTATTCGAACCCGATACCTTGGTGCGTTGGCACCGCAAAGGCTTTCGTCTTTACTGGTCTTGGAAATCTTCGCGCCGCGGCGGCGGTCGACCGGCATCGTCTAATCTCAGAAGCAATTTCGCCTGAACATGTTAATTTGACAAAACCGGGACACCCCTTACAGATGTCTCGCTGGATCCATTCGGCTATGCAGCACTCGGACGACACGGATACCG
>JBPCXK010000440.1:0-4044 GCA_051008635.1 Gammaproteobacteria bacterium | reverse complement strand
GAAGACAGGGCGGCGGGTGCTCGTCGCCTGGAACGGTAGCCGCGAAGCCGCTCGGGCCGTCAACGATGCATTGCCGATTTTGAGGCGTGCAGACTACGTGCAGGTTTTCTCCATCGATCCCGATGATGGAGCACAGCGGTTACCGGGAGCAGATATCTGTCAGCACCTGGCGCGTCATGATGTCAATGCCGAAGCGAGCGCCGCCCGCGCCAGCGATATGAAGGTCGGGGACAGGTTGAATGCCCAGGTCGCGAACGAAGCGCTCGATCTCATCGTAATGGGCGGATATGGTCATACCCGTTTTCGCGAAACGGTGATGGGAGGTGTCACGCGGGCGTTACTCCGTCATATGATCGTGCCCGTATTCCTGTCGCACTGACGGCTGCGTGGTCACGGTCTCGATCGACAGGTGGCTTACTTATATACAGACCATATGCGGACTGGTGCGTGCCGGCGGCAGCGCGTCATGGTCGTAGGGCAGTGGTTGAAGCGCGATAGTCACGGTGCAAGGCACTCGAAAACAATACCAGTGACAGCCGCACAATGTCGACTCTGAGCGATTGATCGAAATCAACCCATCACGCCGCTCGACAAAGCGCCGACGACGGCATTTATTGACTGCGGTCAATTGGGCAGCTCACGGTATGGATTACATTGGCCTGCACCAACAAGGTGAAAGTAACTGATGGCTGATTCCAAATCCCGGGATGCACTTGCAATTGCCGCCGCAAGCGTAGTCGCCGACGTCAAACGGTACCGCGAGTTCGCGTTGGAGTCGGAGTGTTGTTGGGTCGAACTGCGCAAGCTGCACAGGCCCTTTGTGCTGAGGGCCTTTCCAACATGACCGCCCGGCTCATAGATCTGCAGGACGGGGAGATTACGCTGCCGCAAGACATTTCGACAGCGACGGCGTGAGCAGTTCGGAAATATCCACATGTCTTCGTGTACCGATTGCAGCACGCCCGAGCGCCCATGGATAGAGCAACTCCTGAACCGACGTTGCTACGACCATGATGTGCATGAACTGAAGCTCATAGAGACCCATATTTCATGGGTTATTCTGACGGGGCCTTACGCATACAAGATCAAAAAGCCGGTGAATCTGGGTTTCGCGGATTTCAGCACGCTGAAGCGGCGTAAGCACTTTTGCGAAGAAGAGCTCCGTCTCAACCGACGTCTGGCTCCCGATATCTACCTCGCTGTCCTGCCGATATGCGCAAATCACGACGGCCTGCGGTTCGGCGACGGCGACGAAGTTGTCGACTATGCCGTAAAGATGCGGCAGTTCCCTCAATCGGGGTTGCTTACATCATTGGTTGAAGGAGGGCAGTTGAGCCCCGATCACATCGACGAGCTCGCGGCGCTCGTGGCCGACTTTCACAAACGGATTGCCTGCGCAGAGACCTCCAGTCCCCACGCCGACCCGGAGCAAGTGCATGACCCGGTATCAGATAACTTTGCACAGATACGGCCACTGGTCACCGATTCGCGGATCAGACGACGGCTCGATCGCATGTGCGCAGCAAGTGATGAAATGTTCCGCTCCGTTCAGCGCCAAATTGCGGTGCGCGGTAAAGCAGGCAAGGTCCGCGAGTGCCACGGTGATATGCATTTGGGGAATATTGCGCTCGTCGAAGACAAGATCACTGTGTTTGACGGCATCGATTTCAACGAAGGCTTGCGCTGGATTGATGTAATGAGTGAAATCGGGCTCCTCATCGTTGACCTCGAGCACCACGGGCGAGCAGACTTGGCATGGCGGTTTCTCAATCGATACCTGGAGCGAACCGGCGACTACGCTGGTATGGCGGTCTTGCCCTACTATCTTGCGTACCGGGCGATGGTGCGGGCCAAAGTGACGTGCCTGCGCCAGGCCCAGGCCGGTGTGACCCAACAAGAGCGAGGTGAGCTCCAGCGGACGTTTCTCGCCTACCTGGAACTGGCAGAGCGTTACCTGCGCAAGCCCGTGAGCCCTGTTCTCCTGATCATGCACGGTGTGTCCGCTTCGGGTAAGTCAACAGTTGGGGATCTGCTGGCGATTAACTACGGCGCATTGCGCATACGTTCCGACGTCGAGCGTAAGCGAATATTCGCCGACCCACCAGAATACGATAATGGAACTGGCATCGGCCTGGGTCTCTACTCGCCCGTGGTTACTGATCTGACCTATAGGCGGGTGTATCATCTTGCCGAAGCGGTTCTACGTGCTGGCACGTCGGTGATCATCGACGCCACTTTTCTCAACCGGGAACACCGTAACTGGTTCCAGGAGTTGGCCCCGCGCCTGGGCGCACAGTTTTTCATACTGGACGTTACGGCTGGAGTGCAAACGCTGCGCGAGCGCATCCTCGCGCGGCAGCATGAGGGCAAAGATCCCTCAGACGCAGGGCTGGCCGTGTTGGAGAGGCAATTGGAATCCGCTCGATCATTTGAGCCCGGTGAACTGCCGTTTGTGATTCACGTTGACAGCGAGACAGAGGCAGAGCCGTCTGCGCTGCTGCAAAAACTCGATGCTGCCATTTCGTCCAGCCCGCAAATCTCACGCGGGGCGAGATGATCGCGCGGAGATTCGAATTCACAGGGTATTTTCCGAAGGAGCGGAATACGGGTTGTATTTCAGAGAAGAGGAAAATTCGTTGTGGATTCAAAGATCAAGCCAGCGCCGTCATCGTGGTGAGATATGCGGGCTAGGCCTGGGCGACCCACTCTGGGCAACTCATGAACGAACGGATTCGCAGACGGAGCAGACTTCGATTTTGAAAACGGTTGTTAACACACGCTACGGATCGCCGGACGTCCTGGAGATCCGGCCGGGGCCGCAGCCGAAACCGAAAGCGGGCGAGGTCCTGATCAGGGTCCATGCGACGACGGTCAGCCGAACCGATTGCGGCATGCTCCGGGCCCGGCCTTTTTTCGTTCGGCCCTTCACGGGGCTTCGCCGGCCCAAACGAACGATCCTTGGCATGGATTTCGCCGGGAAGGTCGAGACGGTCGGCGCGGGCGTCACGTCGTTCACGCCGGGCGATCGTGTCTTCGGTATGTCGCCGGACGATTACGGCGCCCATGCGGATTACCTCTGCGTGCCTGAAAACGGAGCTATTGCGGCTATGCCGACGGGCCTGTGCTTTGACGAGGCCGTGGTCTGCGAGGGCGCCTGGTATGCGGACATGTATCTGAAAAGATTCCGCCTCGAGCCCGGCCACGAAATTCTCATCTACGGTGCGTCCGGCGCCATCGGCACGGCGGCAGTGCAGCTCGCGAAATCCTGTGGCGCCAATGTGACGGCTGTCGTCTCGACGCGGCATCTGGGCCTCGTCAAATCCCTTGGCGCGGACCGCGCGGTCGACTACACCGCCGAGGATTTCACGCAAATCGGCGAGACCTTCGATTTTGTGTTGGACGCGGTTGGGAAAACGACATTCTTCCGTTGCCGGAGATTGTTAAAACGCAGCGGAATCTTTGCAGCGACAGATCTCGGGCCCTGGTGCCAGAATCCCGTACTGGCGATTTGGTCGTCGATTACCGGGAGCAACAGGGTCGTGTTTCCAACCCCGAAGAACAGCGAGGCGTTCGTCGACTTCCTGAAAGGCCGCATGGAGGCGGGTGAATTGCGCGCGGTCACCGACAGAAAATATCCTCTCGAGGCAATCGCCGACGCCTATCGCTATGTGGAGACAGGGCAAAAGACCGGGATCGTCGTCATCAACGTTATGCCCGCCGACGAGGCTGATGGTGATCCGTGCCAAAACGAGCAGCAAGCTCACCTCCCTCACAAACCAACCGCCACGTCCACCGTCGTTTGAAAACTGAAGTGAGCCGTGGGATTCTCATGGCGGAGTCGACGCCCCTGTGCGTCGTGCGCAGCAAGTTGACGGAACCGCTGCAATCGTATTTTGTCCAGCCAGGCGCTGCGAACTTAGCCCGCATATCTCACCAGGCCGGACCTCATTAGTGGGAACAACTATGATATTCAACATCTTGGCCTCTATGTACAGGTGGTAGCGGTGCGACACACTGTCCTATTTGGTTTTTGGAACAAGCAGG
>JBPCXK010000439.1:0-4002 GCA_051008635.1 Gammaproteobacteria bacterium | reverse complement strand
CCCGTGCAATTTCGAAAGACCGGCATTGGCGGTATGCCGTTCGTAAACGCGAAGTTGCTGACGATAACTACGCTCGGGCGGGATCAACGAGCCATTCCCGGCCAGCGCCCTGGCCTTATCGAGTACTGCGCGCTGTGGATCGGTTAACACCGGCAGCACGCGTCCCCGACCGCCTTTGGTCCACGAGGGCTTGAGCTCGATGGAGGCACCCTTGTCCGCGATCACGGGCGTGAACTTGATGGCCTCTTCGCGCCGCAAACCAAATTCAGCCTGCAGCTGCAGGCTGATGCGCACGTGTTCATCGCGCACCGCCACAAGCTGATCCGCCCTTAAGGTTTGTGCTTTCGATGTTTCTGCGATGTAGATCCGCTCCGGAATACCGTAGTGGCTGTTGTCCCGCGCGACAACGTTTTGCTTGTTGATCTTTTCGGCCCACCAACGAATCGCCGCCATGCGGTTTTTGAGGGTCGCCGGTGCCAGGCGTTCCTCCATCCAGCGAGACACCAACGC
Source organism: Gammaproteobacteria bacterium (assembly GCA_051008635.1). Taxonomy (GTDB): domain Bacteria; phylum Pseudomonadota; class Gammaproteobacteria; order JBPCXK01; family JBPCXK01; genus JBPCXK01. The sequence continues at coordinate 3,492 of JBPCXK010000439.1, read as the reverse complement.
CTCGACGTGCTTCGGTTTTAATCGCGTCACCACGACGTGCCGATAACCCAGCTCGCACAATTGATTGGCGATCAGCGTCAACATCCGCTCGCGCGCGATTTGGGTCGCCAGACTACCGTCTCGGTTGCGCTGGCCCAGTTGTTTCAATTGATAATTCAGTTTTCGCATCAGGTGTTTCGCTTGGCTCAGTGTTTCTGAGCACCTTCGAGCCGAAGCTCGCTCGGGTCCGCGGATGCGGAACTGTCTCGGGACACCACTCCCGGCAACCGTTTAGGCCTGGTTGCAGGCCACGCCGATCTGTTACGGAGAACAGGTCTCGGCCATTCGCTAAAGTGGCCCTACGGGCCTTGTGCTGAATTCGAAATTGCTGCCTCCTTTCGAAACGTGCGGACGATGCGTCCGGTGAATTGATGAAACGCTCACAATGTAAGCGCGAATCGCGTCGTGCGATGAGTGCCGCATTAGCCGCTGCGGCGAGCGGATCGTCAAGGCAAAGGGTACGAACGCATCACTCGTTACCACCATGGAAAAACCGCGCGCGTCCGTTGCGAGCAAACGGATGGCGGCCCGCGTCCCTACCACGCTCTGCTCGCTAGGGACGCGGGCACGGTGCGCATCCGGACAGCCACTGTCGGCCCGACGCGCGAGTGATCAGAAACACAGGGAATGTGCGTGTCGACAGCAGCGCACAAAAAAAGGCCGACACCCGAGGGTATCGACCTTAGTCCTACAGATAGCCGCGTTCGGCCAGTGACGTAGTGCCTTCGAGTGCGACCACAATGTGATCAATCACTCGAATGTCGACCAACGACAGTGCGTCTTTCAATCGACGCGTAATCGATTCATCAGCGGCACTCGGTTCGGCGACGCCAGACGGATGGTTGTGAAACAGCAGCACCGCGGCCGCATTCACCTCCAACGCACGCTGCACAACAACGCGTGGATAAACCGTGGTGCCATCGATTGTGCCTCGAAACAGTTCGTCAAACGCGATGATGCGGTGACGGTTGTCCAAAAACACACAGCCGAATATCTCATTGTGACGCTCGCCGAGCTTCAGTCGCAAATAGTCGCGCGCGAGCTGCGGATTCGACATCGTGGCACCCGGTTGGAAGCGCGCCGCCATCGTGTCCAGAGCCAGTCGCAGCAAGCTCAACTGTTCTTCGTCACGAAGCTTTAGTCGACTGAGGCGCTTGACGCGATTGGGTCTATCTCGATGCTTTGATGCTTTCATAACGATCTCCTCCTCTCCAGCAAGGCGATCGCCCCGTTGGGGCTAGGCCCCACTCGGGATTGGCGTTGCGGCAATTGCCGCTATTGAAAAAGAAGAACGGCACCTGCCGGTGCCGTTCGGTTTGCATTAAGCGGCCTGGCGCTCGTCATGAACGGCGTTTCCATCGACTTTCGCCCACGGAATACGCACCAGTCGCGCTTTTAGGCTAATGCCGGTGTTACCGGCTCGTTCGCCTTTCTTGAAGGTGAAACTCTCGGCTCGAAGGTCACTCAAAGTAAAACCGATGAGTACCTTGCGATTACCGTCAATGAATGGTTTCAGCTTGGCCACAACCTGCCGCACCTTATCACCGGCCAATACACAATCGAAATGCGTGTACTTGACCTGATCGGCAGCACCGCGAAGTGCTGCGATGCTGACAGACACAAACGGATCGCCGTTTACTGGCTGTACGTCACGCAAACGGCTGACGTAACCGAGACCATTCGTCATCAAATCGAAAAACTTCGATGCTTGCGACGTCGTTTCGTTATCGGACATTGGATATTCTCCTAGTTGCAGTACATTGCCGGGGAGAATTCAACCCACAGGGCGACTTCACCCGGCGGGCTGGTTTAGACAGGCCACAGCTGGCCCACGGATCGAGCAATTGCTTGCGTGCATTTTCAGACCGCATGCACGTCCTCACTGAACCGCAGTGAGCACGGTTGAATCGGGTAGCAAGCCCATGAGTTCCCGGGCGCGTCGGGCAACGGCATTGTCAACATCCAGATCGATCAACTGCACGCCCGTGCGGCGATAACCGATCGGCGAAAAAAACAGTCGGCGCATCGCACGTCCGCCCTGCTCTGTTAATGCATCTGCCTGCTCGCGAGCGATCAGCCCCACATGGCGCGCCGAGAGTGCCTCAATAACCAGACGGTCGTAACAAGCCAACACGCGCGCCGCGGCATAGGCTTCACTTGCAGCGAAACGCAACTCCACCAGCATCGGCAGTTGGGACGCGACCTCAGCAACTGAGAAACCGGCGTCCGGTGTCATCGCCGCGCACAATGACGCCTTCAGTCTCCGGAGCTCGCGCTCCGCCCGTTGGGTCGCCCGGCGGATCTTCTCGAGCCACCACTTTGCATACGGGTCTTGGTCTGCTTCGCCATCGTGAATGGCACGAAGCGCGCCGGCGAAGCCGATCAAACCGAAAATCGCGGGTCTATTTTTTTGTGCACTCCGACCACGCACCAGGCGTGCCGCTTGTCGTGAATGAAGCGCCAGCACGGCACCGCCGCGTAGCGCACCGGGGCTTGGCTCAACGGAATTAAGTGGATAAGCATGATTGTGCATCGACTGAGCCTCGCGCAAGCCGCAACCGCCCGCGAGGGAAAAGCCCAACCACCACCGTGTCGATTGCTGATGACACTGTGATCAAGGTTGTTTTTTGACGGAACGCCGGACCAGGGCACGCAACTGGCGAAGACTCTCCTCCGCAACGGGACTGCGAACCTTGCGTTCCGGCGAGGCATATTGCTGCGAGGCCTCAACCGCGCATCGCAGACGGGCGCGTTGATCGGCGATCGCGACCCCTAAATTGGCCTCAAACTCACCCGATTTTGCACTTTCACAGAGCCGTGCGAGATACCGCAGCACGTCCCACACCGGCTTCGCACCAAAACGCTCGGCCTGTAGGCGGCCTTCCAGTTCATCCAGCAAGGCTTGTCGCTGGTTCGGAGCAATCGCCGCAAGATGTTTCATAGCGAGGCTGCGGTGCGCCTTGTTGAGCCTTGCCGGAAACACCAGTGTCGACCGGTCGTCAGAAAGTACGTTCGACGTAGTTGTTGTACTCTTTTTGTTACTACTACAACCAACCGACTTCGAATTTCGAACGCGGTCCGCTTGAGCGTCATTACCTGTCTCGTCACGTTTATTCAGACTCGCGCGGGCACGGGCTGTCAAGGCAAAATACCGGCCGCCATCTGAATCCGTAACGGCTTGGCTTGCCGCCAAGCGTCGTTCGACAAGGCACTGCGCCGAGCGAGCGAGTCGACCCGTCGTCACATCCTCATCAATCGAGGCCCCGATCGCTCGCGCCACCACGCGCACGCGGCGATGCCCGTGTGCCTTGGCCTGTTCCAGGAATTCAAGGTAGTCGCCGTCAAGCGACAGCGCGTCTGCGAGCGTTGCCGGTTCATCGTGCAACGCGTACACGTTGCCACGAAATCGACCCGCTGTATCACGCACCTGTCGACACAGAATGAGCCATCGCG
>JBPCXK010000438.1:0-4502 GCA_051008635.1 Gammaproteobacteria bacterium | reverse complement strand
GTCGCACGCAGGTGGCTACAACATCGTCTCTGACGGCATCGTCACCGGTGCCATCCAGGTCCCCGGATCCGGACAGCCGATCGTGCTTCTGGCGGACCATCAGACAACTGGCGGTTACCCCAAGATTGCAACCGTGATTTCAGCCGATTTGCCGGCAGTCGGGCGACTCAAACCCGGAGATCCGATACGCTTTCACGAAGTATCGGTCGAAGAAGCGGAAGATCTTGCACGGAATTTTAATGACTACATCGAAAGTCGCGCGCGCGATCTGGTGTCTGTCGGTCGGGCCCCGGCCGGCCGCACCGCCGGCGAGCTGGCGTCGGAAACGAGTTACCGGTTTCGCCGTAGGGTGCAATAGCGATGGCGTATTGCGCCGCGAGTTGGCATGACGGCAGCTCGGTACAATACACTGTCACTATTGCACCCTGCGTGTCCCGCGGGATTCGAGGTTCATGTTAATCGTTTACATGTCAGGAAGAAATTGAATCATGCCGCAAAAGTCAGCGCCCGGATTGTCAGAGACGTACGAACGCAGCCGTGCCCCGCTCTACGAGCAGGTCGCCGCCACTCTGCGCAGCCGAATCCAGGAAGGCCGTTGGCAACCGGGAGACAAGATCTCGACGCTGGAGGAACTCGAAAGCGAGTTCCAGGTCGCCCGGGTAACCGTGCGCCAGGCGGTGGAACTCCTGCAGAAGGAGGGACTGGTTCGCCGCCAGCAGGGCAAAGGCACGTTCGTAACCAGCACCCCGCCCGATAGTCGCTGGTTAAAACTGGCGACCGAGTGGGACACCCTGATTGCCAACATCAAGAACAACGTTCCCCGCATGCTGCCGATCGAGGGTGCGCCCCCGGAACCGCAGCTCAAACCGGGCGACGGGATACCGTGCGAAAACTATGTATTTCTCAAAAGCCTGCAGATCCGGGAAGGCAAGCCTTACGCGTTTGCCCGTGTGCATGTTGACAAGGCCCTGTTCGATCGCGATCCCGAGCGCTTTCGTACGCGTACCGCGCTTTCCGTGCTGGCGACGCAAAAAAGGGTCAAGATCGTCCGCGCCAGTCAGACCTTTGTCATCGGCGCGGCCGGTATGGAGACGGCGCCCGCACTCGGCCTTGCGCTCAACGCACCCACCGCGAACGCGCATTGCGTGGTGGTGGACGATCGCGGGATCGCGATCTATGTCGCCGACATCGTTTATCGCGGAGACTGTGTGATGTTCGATATCGATCTCCTGAATGCCCACACCGAGTAAACCACCCACCGGCGTCGGCGCGTCCGTCACCCGCAAGGAAGACGATCGTTACCTGCGCGGACGCGGCCAGTTTGTCGGCGACATCAAGCTGCCGGGCATGCGCGAGGTTGCGTTTCTGCGCAGTCCGGTAGCGCACGCCAGACTGCGCGCAATCCATGTGCCGGCGCATCTCAAGTCCAAAGTTTTTACGATGCACGATATGGAAGGCGTTCGTCCGATCGTCGCGGTATCGGCATTGCCGGGTTACAAGCCAAGCAAGCAGTGGCCGCTGGCAAAGGACAAGATCAGACAGGTCGGCGAGCTGGTAGCGATGTGTGTCGCACCCACGCGTGCTGAGGCCGAGGACTACGCTGCGCAGATCGAGCTCGATCTCGAAGAGCTGCCGGCCGTTGTCGACATGTTGCAGGCACGCCACCCGAGCGCACCACTGCTGCACGAAGAATTCGGCGACAACTTGTACCTGACGTCGTCTTTTAACATCGACATCGAGGCCGCTGCGCAAAAGGCGGATGTAAAGGTTACCCGTGAGATTCGGACCGCCCGGCAATGCATGACGCCGATCGAGGGACGTGGCGTAGTCGCGCAATGGAGCGAACGCCTGAATCAGCTCACCGTGTGGTCGTCCACGCAGATGCCACACATCGTCCGCAACGGGCTTTCCGAAACATTGGGTCTCGAACAAAGCAAGGTGCGCGTCGTTCCGCCCGACGTCGGCGGCGGGTTTGGTTACAAGGGGATTCTCTTGCCCGAGGAGATTTGCCTGTCGTGGCTGGCGCTACGCTGCGGTCATCCCCTGCGCTGGCTGGAGGATCGCCGCGAGCACCTGACGGCCAACGCCAACTGTCGCGAACATCACTATGTGATGACGGGCTACGCAACTAAGGACGGCAAACTGCTGGGCGTCGAAGCGAAGGCGAATATCGACAGCGGCGCCTACTCGAGCTACCCGTTTTCCGCCTGCCTGGAGACAGGTCAGGTGGCCAGCAACCTGCCGAGCGTGTACCGGCTCGAAGGCTATCGCGCCGACGCCTTTGCTGTTGCGACCAACAAGGCGCCGATTCTGCCCTACCGGGGCGTGGCGCGGACCGGCGTGTGCTTTGCGATCGAGCTGCTCGTCGACGCGGTCGCCCGCAAGATCAAGATGGAGCCACACGAATTCAGGCTGCGCAACCTCGTGCAGCCGGAGCAGATGCCATTCGAGAACATCACCAAAAAATACTTCGATTCGGGCGACTATCCCGAGTGCCTGGCGAGGGCGGTAGACGCTATCGATCTGCAGGGCTGGCGGGCTCGTCAAAAGCACGGTGAAGCCGACGGACGACTCATCGGCGCAGGTACCGCGATCTATTGCGAACAGGGCGCACACGGTACTTCCGTTTACGCGGCCTGGGGCGTGCCCATGATCCCCGGTTTTGAACAGGCGACGGTGCGCGTTACGCCCGACGGCGGTGTCGAACTTCGGGTTGGCACGCATTGCCACGGGCAAGGTCACGAAACCACCTTCGCGCAAGTGGCAAACGAAATCCTCGGCGTGGCGCTGGACAAGGTCAAGCTCGTCCACGGCGATACCGAATACACGCCCTACTCCACCGGCACCTGGGGATCGCGCGCCATGGTGATGGCGGGCGGCGCGATCGCCACAGCGTGTCGCGAGCTGGTGCCGCGCATCCTGCGCATCGGCGCGCATCTGCTGCAGGCATCGCTCGACGGCGTCGAGTTTAAAGACGGCCATGTCGTGGGCGCGCGCGGCAAGGTCTCCCTCTCGGATGTCGCAAGGGTCTGGTACCTTGCGCCGCAGGATTTGCCGGGCGAGGCGGATGCGCACGGCCTGGAGGTCACCGCAGGTTACAAACCGAAACGCGATACGGGAACCTTTAGCTACGCCGCGCACGCGGTTGCATTGGCGGTGGATAGCGAGACCGGCATGGTCGAAATCCTCGATTACGTCATTGTCGAGGATGGCGGCAAGCTCGTTAACCCCATGGTGGTTGAGGGACAGACTTACGGTGGCGCGGCACAGGGGGTTGGCACGGCGCTGTACGAAGAAATGCCGTTCGATGCGCACGGCCAGCCGCTGGCGTCGACCTTGTCGGACTACATGATCCCCGGACCCACCGAGATCCCCGCTTTCCGTATCCTGCACATGGAAACTCCCTCGCCGCTGACTGAATTCGGGGTAAAAGGTCTCGGCGAAGGCGGCGCCATTGCGCCGCCGGCGGCTATTACCAACGCCATCAACGATGCGCTTGCGCCACTCGGCGTCGAGATCAACGAATCGCCCGTCTCCCCGCGCCGCATACTGGCGGCCATCGACGACGCCCGATCATGAAGCCCGCGCGGTTCGACTATGCAAGCCCGGGCTCTCTCGACGATGCCGTGTCGCTCCTGCAATCCAATGCCAACGCCAAGATCATGGCAGGGGCCCAAACGCTGGGCCCCATGCTCAACCTGCGACTGGTGCAACCCGAGCTGATTGTCGACATCACGCGTATCCCGGACTTGGTGCGCGTCGAGGAAACCGATGACGGCACATTGTACGGCGCTTGTGTGACGCACGCCGCCATTGAAGACGGCCGTGTGCCCGATGGCAGCGACGGCGCGCTGCGGCAGGTCGCGCGCGGCATTGCCTATCGCGCCGTGCGCACTCGCGGGACCATAGGCGGCAGCCTCGCGCACGCCGACCCCGCGGCCGACTGGCTGTCCGCGCTGACGGCGCTTGGCGCCGAAGTTGTCGTCTACAGCAGCAAAGGACGGCGCACCATACCCGTGGCGCAGCTCATGACCTGGGTCTTCGAAACGGCGCTCAAGACCGCCGAAATCCTGGAGGCCGTGCGCGTGCCACGACTGTCGAGTACCGCCCGTTTCGGCTACTACAAGATCTGCCGCAAGACCGGGGAATTCGCGGAAGCTATCGGTTCGGTCCTGCTCGATAGTGAAACAAAAACGATGCGCGCCGTCGTTGGCGCGACCAATGCCGCCCCGCTCGTCATGGAAGACGCAACACCTTTCAGACGCGGCAGCGAGCTGGACAGCGGTGCAATCAAGGCGCATCTGAAAAACAACGGCATTATCGACGCCTACGAACTCCAGTTGCATACGATCGCGCTCGCGCGCGCAGCAACACAGGTCATTGCTTGAAAAACATCACGCTCAAAATCAACGGTGAAACCGTAAGCGCCGCGGTCGAGCCACGCACGCATCTCGCGGACTTTCTGCGTGAGCACTTACTGCTGACCGGTACGCATATCGGCT
>JBPCXK010000437.1:0-4429 GCA_051008635.1 Gammaproteobacteria bacterium | reverse complement strand
TTATGCGCATCGCGCGCCACGACCCGATGGCGCGCAAACTGGACGAACATGTCGACAGCTACCGTGTCACGAGCCGCAAACCACGAAAAGAACATATGGAGAGGCCTTTCTGATGCTCGATATTCTCAAAGACCTGTGGCAGTTCATGGGGGAACGCAAGAAGTTCTGGCTCGCGCCTATCATCATTGTCATGATGTTGTTAGGCGGTTTGATCGTGTTGTCGCAGGGCTCGGCGGTCGCGCCGTTTATTTATACGTTGTTCTGATAGCGGCGCGGAGGTCCGTCGAGCCAAGGGCCCGCGACGAATAACTGCCCACTTCTCACCCCCGCACCCATCCCGTGCGGCGGTGTTGGCTGTGCGGTTGAACAGGCTGTCTATTCGCCCTCTTTGCGCCTTGCCGCACGGGCGCCTGGACGCCAAGAAATGGAATTTATTTTGTCGCGGACCCTAACCCGGCATAGCCGGAACCAAAGATGTGCCTCTTCAACGGCGGACTTTACCACCCCTTGCCCACCGCAACGCCGGCGTGTGAGGCGCGCGGCCCGTGGACAAGGCGTGGAAAAGTCCGCCTCACCCCGGCGCGACCGCCGGTCGAGAAATTCTTGGTCTTTTTGTCCAAGATTTCACTGGTAAGGTACTAAGTGAGTGACAATTCGCGGTGGCGCCCGAGATAGTTGTCCCACGCCACGGGATCGAGCCCTCCCTGCGCAGTTCTGCGCAACGCCTCGACCACTGCTCGCGCCAGGTGCAAATCTGTGATCAACGGGAGGCCACTATCGACTGCGCGCCTGCGAATGAGATAGCCGTCCGGGCGGCCGAACTGATCGTATTCGCGCGCCACGTTGATCACCAGATCGACCTTGCAGTCATCGATCAGCGCGGCAGCGCTGCCGCTGTTCTCGATGTCTTTCTCGACGACTGTGCAGGTGATGCCGATGCTATCGAGCATCTCGGCTGTGCCTTTGGTGGCGTAGATCGGGAGTTGCAGCTCCTCCATGATCACCCGAGCCTCATCGGCGAAAGCGTACTTGTCCTCCAGAGGACCGAGCGACAGCAGTATTCCTTTGTTCGGGAGATTGAAACCCGTAGCGATGAGCGCGTGCAGTAGCGCGCTGTGAAAGTCGTCGCCGAGGCAGCCAACCTCACCGGTGCTGCTCATCTCGACACCGAGAATCGGGTCTGCGCCCACCAGACGCGAGAACGAAAACATCGGCGCCTTGACGCCCACGTGGTCCAGGTCGAGGCTGTTGGTCAAAAGCTGCCGCGATGCACCCAGCATGCGCCGCGTTGCTTCCTCTGCAAAGTTGTGTCCAACCACTTTCGACACGAACGGAAAGCTGCGTGAAGCGCGAAGGTTGCATTCGATGACCTTGACGGCGTTGTGTTTGGCCAGAAACTGCATGTTGAATGGACCGGTGATGTCCAGCGCCTTCGCAATCTTGGCGGCGATGGCCTTAACCTGCTTGATGGTCGGGATATAGAGTTTTTGCGGCGGCAGCACGAGCGTCGCATCTCCGCTGTGCACGCCTGCGTCTTCGATGTGTTCGCTGATGGCCCATAGAACGAGCTCACCGTTGTCCGCCACCGCGTCGATCTCGATCTCACGTGCGTGAGTTTCGAACTTGGATACGACCACCGGATGCTCGCGCGATACATCGGCGGCGCGCGCGAGAATAAGCTCGAGCTCGTTGGATTCGTGCGCCACGCTCATGGCCGCGCCGCTGAGCACGTAACTCGGGCGTACCAATACCGGAAACCCGCCCAGTTCTTCGACGATGCGCGCGGCCTCCCCGAGGTCGGTGACATGCGCCCAGCGAGGCTGATCGATACCGAGCTCATCGAGCAGCGCGCTGAACTTGCGTCGGTCCTCGGCGCGGTCGATGTTGTTGGGATCGGTACCGAGCACCTTCACGCCGGCCCTGTGCAGACGAATCGCGAGATTGTTTGGCGCCTGTCCGCCCATGCTCACGATCACGCCGAGCGGTTGTTCGTGCTCGTACAGATCCAGCACTTTTTCGAAGCTGATCTCATCGAACACCAGCTTGTCGCACATGTCGTAGTCGGTGCTGACCGTCTCGGGATTGTAGTTGGCCATAATGGTTTCGTAGCCGAGCGCCTTAGCGGCCATTACCGCGTTTACACAACACCAGTCGAACTCCACGCTCGAGCCAATGCGGTAGGCGCCCGAGCCGAGCACGATGATCTTCTTTCGCCACGATGGCTTCACGTCCGCGACGCTGGCGCTGTACGTCGAGTACAGGTAGTTCGTCTCGGCCGGAAATTCCGCGGCTAGTGTGTCGATCTGCGCAAGGTGAGCGTGCACGCTGAGCTTGCCGCGCAGGTCGCGAATCTCGTCCTCGCTCACATTGACCAGTGCAGCCAGCGAGTTGTCCGCAAAACCGTTGACTTTCGCCTCGCGCAATAGCTCCTCGGGCAAGGGAAATCCAGCACTGGCGGCGCGCTTACGTAGGTTCACGACATGATCGATGCCGTGTATGAACCACGCATCAATACCGGTCAGTGCGCAGATTTCGTCGACCGCGACGCCATCGTGTAACGCCTTCGCCAGTGCGAAGACTCGCAGCGGCGTGGCGTTGCGCAGCTCCGAACGCACGTCCTCGAACTGAAACGCCTCTGGGTCCAGGCCATCGACGCCGATGTCCAGCATGCGCAACGATTTTTGAATCACTTCCGCAAAATTCCGACCGATCGCCATCACCTCGCCAACGCTTTTCATCTCGCTGCCGATCTGCATGGAAACGCCGCGGAATTTGGTCAGATCCCAACGCGGCACCTTGCACACAATGTAGTCGAGCGCAGGTTCGAAGAATGCGCTGGTCTGCCGCGTAATGCTGTTCGGGATTTCCGGTAGCGCGTAACCGATTGCGATCTTTGCGGCGACGTAGGCGAGCGGATAACCTGTCGCCTTACTGGCCAGCGCGCTGGAACGCGACAGGCGCGCGTTGACTTCGATCACGCGGTAGTCGGTGCTGTTCGGGTCGAGGGCATACTGTATGTTGCATTCACCCACAATGCCGAGATGGCGAATGGTGCGGATCGCCACACTGCGCAGGAGCTGGTACTCTTCGTCGTTGAGTGTCTGCGATGGCGCCACCACGATGGACTCGCCCGTGTGTATGCCCATGGGGTCCAGGTTTTCCATGTTGCACACGGTGATGCAGTTGTCGCGCCCATCGCGCACGACTTCATACTCGATCTCTTTCCAGCCTCGCAGGCATTCCTCGACCAACACCTGCTCGATACCGGACGCAAACGAACGTCGCAAGGCCTCGTCCAGCTCGCTTTCGTTCCCGACGATGCCGCTGCCTTTTCCGCCGAGTGAAAATGCACCGCGGAGCATGACAGGCAGACCGATCTCGCGCGCGGCTTCCCGGGCCTCCGATTGTGTGCGGCAGGCACGGCTGCGAGCGGTCTTGACGTTGATCTCATCGAGTCGGTCTACGAAGAGCTGGCGGTCTTCGGTATCGCGGATCGTCTTTACCGGCGTGCCGAGTACGCGCACGCCGTAGCGTTCCAGCGCGCCGCTATCATGCAGGGCCAGCCCGCAGTTCAGCGCCGTCTGGCCGCCGAAGGACAGCAGGATCGCATCGACTTCCTCTTTGACGATGATCTGCTCGACAAACCCGGGCGTCACCGCCACCAGATAAATGCGATCAGCAAGTTCCTGGCTGGTCTGGATAGTTGCGATATTGGGGTTGATCAGCACCACGGAAATCCCTTCTTCCTTGAGCGCCTTGATTGCCTGCGAACCGGAGTAGTCGAATTCGCCGGCCTGGCCGATCTGCAACGCGCCCGAGCCGAGCACCAGCACGCGACGTGGTTTGTTGGGTAAATACGCGCCGTGCATGATCAGCTCCGCTCCGCGCCGACCAGGCGCAGAAAATCGTCGAACAGAAAGCCTGTGTCCTGCGGGCCGGGGCTGGCCTCAGGGTGAAACTGCACGCTGAAGAATGGCTTGCTACGCGCGCGTATGCCCTCGTTGGTGCCGTCGTGAAGATTCACGAACCACGGTTCCCAGTCATTCGGCAAGGAATCGTCGCTTACCGCATAACCGTGATTCTGGCTGGTAATATAGCTGCGGCGCGTCAGCAGGTCTTGCACCGGCTGGTTCACGCTGCGATGGCCGTAAGGCAGCTTGTACGTATCCGCGCCGGCGGCCCGGGCGAGTATCTGGTTGCCGAGGCAGATGCCGAAGATAGGCCGCCGGAAGCTGCCGAGCAGCTCTGTGATCTGCGTGACCAGTGGCCCGAGGTCTTTGGGATCGCCCAGTCCGTTGCCAATGACAATTCCATCGGCCTTGCCGGCGAGCGGGGCCAGATCCACGTGCCAGGGGGCGCGCACAACCGAGCAACCGCGCTCCAGTAAAGAACGCACGATGTTGTCCTTGGCGCCGACATCGACCAGCAG
>JBPCXK010000436.1:0-9806 GCA_051008635.1 Gammaproteobacteria bacterium | reverse complement strand
CATTGGAGATGATCCAATCACCGATCTGCCAGTCCGTGATACCGTCCTTGTTCGTGGCGCCGGCTACAGAGACACGATAGTAATCACCCTTGTTCGCTGCGGCGGCTGCGGGTATAACCGGTGTATCGGTCGCAGCATCCCATGTCGCAACGTAATTGACGCCGCCGACCAAATTGTCGATGCGCGTCGTCATCGAGTTCAGCGCATCGCCTACATTGATATCGGTTTGGTTACCCGCCGCAACTGCGGTAATCGCAGTCGCCGCAAGGGTTGTCACCGGTCCAATAAACTGCGGCGCCCCTGCGGCATTACAGACGTAGAAATTACCTACGTCGATACCGAAAATAGGTTCTCCGGCAGCGCCCGTTTGGGCCGCGACATTCGCATCGTTACCGCGCCAGAATTGCTGCGGTTGTTTACCTGCTTCCGCCATTACACTCTCCTAAAATGTTCCGCCGTCGATATCGACGAATGTCAATCGCGTACCCGTTGCGCTCACAGCCACAAGATCGCCCGGCTGACCCAGCGCTGCATCTGTGTCGATTAGATCGGTCCACTCATCCACCGTCGTTGCCGCGACAGAGCCGCCAACGGCACCGCCCTCGACCTGAACCCAGGTCGCAGCATCTGGATCGGCGTACCACCACCCGTTGTCTTCGCCCTGCGGCTGGCGGACCAATAAGAAACGCTCGAACGCCTGCACGGTCGCATACAACGGCAGCTGCTCGACTGCGAACTGCGGGGTAGCCGTCGCGTCATGTGTCTTCGGTTGCAGATTCCAATCGGTGCCATACGTGGTCGTGCTGGCATTCGCCGTCAACGCGGTTATCAGATCACCCACTGCGATGGTCTGACCGTCGATGACCGCAGCGCCGGTGGACTTGTACACCTGGCCATTCAAAGAACCGGCTGGGAAGGTACCCGTCGTGGGATCCCATGCCGTGACCGGGATCGCAACCGGTGTGGGGCCTGCTGCGCCACCGCTGCCGCCACCGCCCATCCACACCACTTTGCTCTCGCTCGAGGCCGGCATCTCCAGCCAACTTCCCCAGCCGCCGCTGGGTTGCTCGAAACGGATGCGGTAGTTGGCCTGATCGATCTGGTGCTTCGGCACCGGTCCTGGCGGCCCTTGCTGTACGCTCGGCTCGAGCAGCGCCCTGATGTCAATGATCTCGCCCCAGTCGCCATCCGGCTTCTGGAAACGCAGCCGGCCCGCGTCGACTTCGTGTTCGGGTATCGCGCCACGCTGACCGCGTTGGCCGCGAATGTTGCGCCATGCGGTGACGTTCGGCGCCTCATCTGTGCGTCTGAAGCGCAACCGGTAGCCGTCTATCTCGGGTACGAAGTGTGCGCCACGAAGCGCGACCGTTTCACCCCAGCTCCCATCAGGCTGCATGAACGTCAGCGACGTCCCGTCCCACCGGTGTGGCGGCATCGGTCCTGTAGGCCCCTGGTCCCCGCGTACCTGCATCCAGGGACCCCAGGTGCCACCGGCGGTCTGGAACCGCAAATGGATGCCGCTCTCGGACCATTCATGATCGGGGCGCTCACCGGCGCGCCCGGTCAAGCCACGTTGTCCCCGCGGACCGGGGCGGCCCTGAAATGGGCTCTCGATCAGTTCAAAACCGTCAGGAACGTTTATTCCGTTCACGGCGGTACCTGCTGCCAGGTACCCGCGCTCGGCGATGCGAACCACCACCCCTCATCGACCTGCGCGGCCTGATCGACCAAGAGCCGCATTGCGTACGGTTGCACCGTGGCAAAGAGGGGAAGGGATGTCACCGCCGTCTGATCGGGTACCGCAATCAAGGCGCCGTCAGTCGTAAACGCAGCGTGCTGTAGCACGCTTGTGTCGACCGCGTCGCCTTCGCGATACGCGCCAAAAAACTCAAAACGCCCCAACTCCAGATAGTCAAACCCGGCAACGTTCGGGCCGGTACTCAATATCTCGACAAACTTCCACCACCCGGCCGCGCCCGGCCCGCCCGATGCAAAATCGACATAACGGTTCGCCGGGAAGCCGTCGAGGCTTGTGTCATTGATGCGCTCATCAATCACGGTCCACGCAAGCCCATCAAGCGAGCCGCGGATCTGCCACGAGCGCGGGTTGCGGTTGGCGACATTGCCCGAACGAAACATGTAGCCATCGATGCGGGCACGGTCGAGCGGCCCCGGAAACTCCACCCGAAAGTGCTGACCGGGCAGGTTCTGTGTCGCGGTGCGGTTCACCGTGCCATCACGGCGCACAAGATTGCTCTGCACCGCCGTTGCTGACTCATACGTGGAGAGCGTCAGCGTGATCGCACCTGACGTGTCAGGATTCGTCCACGTGCCTCCAACGTCCTTTCCCTTCCCGAAGTATTCGATGATCCCTTCGCTGTAGTTCGTGCCAACCAACGGCAAAGGCACTTCAGGGATTGTCGGCGTCGCAACGATGTGCGCGAGCACAGTCCAGTCAGCGACCGTGCCCTGAGCCGCGTTATCCACACGCGCCATGACGATGCCGTCGTCGGGGACCTGCACGCCGGCGATGGCACCACCGGGATTCGCTCTGAAATGCTGTCCCTTCGTCGCACCGGCCGGAAACACACCGATCGAAGCGTCGAAATCCGTCAGCGTCGTGGGTGGCGCCACGGCGTGCGAATGCGGCGTACGTGTCCAATTGCTGAGATACGCGGTCGTACTGGCATTCGGCACTTGCGCCGTGATGATGTCGCCATGCACAAAATCGATACCATCGACCGTTGCAATGCTTATCGAACGGTAACGTTGGCCCTTGATGGAACCCGCTGGAAACGCCCCGGTCGCAAGCGGATCCCAATCGGTCAGTGTCGGCGTTGGCGCAGCCGCGTGTGACTTCGGTTGCAGATTCCAGTCCGCATAGGATGTCGTGCTGGCGTTGGCCGTCAGCGCGGTTATCAGATCGCCGTTCGCGAAATCCACGCCGTCTATCGACGCAACCCCGGTCGAGCGATAGACCTGGCCGTTGAGCGAAGTCGCCGGGAAGGTTCCCGTTGCGGGATTCCAGTTTGTGGTCGAGAGCGCAACTGGTGTGGGACCCGCAGCACCTCCGCTGCCGCCACCACCCATAAAGACGACCTTGTTCGCCTCGCTCCCCAGCTCCAGCCAAGCACCCCACCCGCCTTCCGGGTTCTCGAACCGGATCCGTTGCCGGGCACGGTCGATCTCGTGTCGGGGTGGTGGTCCTGGTGGGCCAGGGATTTCGAGCGCACGTATGGGGATGACCTCGCCCCACTGCCCGTCCGGGCGCTCGAAGCGCACGCCGCTGTCAACGACCTCGTGGCGCGGCATGTGGCCGGGCGCGCCGGTGCGCCCTTTAAGCTCCTGCCACTGGGTGCGTGCGGCACCGAGATGACCGCGCACCAGGCGCATACGGGTTCCATCCCACTCCGGCACATACACCGCGCCGCGGAGCTCTACAAAGTCGCCCCAGCTGCCATCGGTGTTTTGAAACGCAATCGCGGTGCCGCGCCACCGGTGACCTGGCATCGGCCCCGTTTCGCCACTCTCGCCACGGAATCGCATCCAGTGCCCCCGCTGAAGGCCGTAGCGCAAGCGCAAGTCGCTACTGTCCTCGTACCACTCATAAACGTGGGTGTCGCCGGCGACAAGCGGCGAATAGCCTTCTGGGGTGATGTATTGAGGCGGACGTCTAGGCCGCAACCCACTCCCCGTCTGTTGTCATCACCATCCGGTCGCCTTCCTCGTTCTCGACCCACAGCGGCAGCTGATTGGCCTGTGGTCTCGTGCTGGTGCCAGGCGAGGCTGTTTCGACCTCTGGCCCTTGCTTTTGCTCAGCGAGGTCCATTGGATCGGGCGGGTGCGTGACATAGGACAAGTCGTGGTCCTCCATCGAGTCACGCGCAGCCGCGTTTTCTTCGTCAATCTGCTTGTAATTCCTGCCCTGACGTGCCGCGACATCCGGACGACTGGCTATTCCGCCGGATAGCTCAAGCAGAGCCGCATTGACGTCTCGCACGGGATCAACATGCCCGTGTGCGTGCGGCAACCACTTCAATCCGAGGAACACCTCATCACTGACACGGGCAAGGCGCCCGCTAAGGCGCGCATCACGAAACCACCGTGCTGCAACCTTGTGGTTAAACTGATAGCAGATGAGTTGTTGCTGCAGACGCTCGAGGTTGCGTCTGAACTCGAGCAAGCCTGAGCGCATTGATGTGTAGTTCGCGCCACGTAAGTCATTGGCTATCTGCTCGTAGGTCAACCCCACACCGGCTGCGAACTTGCGCAGCTGCGACATGATGAAGCTCTCAGTGTTATTGCCGACATCGGCCGGCTCTGAGAACGTGATGTTTTGACCCGGATCGAGATGCTGCAGCAGCCCTGGCTCAAGGGTCAGCTCGTGTTCCTCTGTCGCGGTCTGATTATCGACCGGTTGCGCAAGCAAATCGGCGTTTGGCGCAAACGACGTATCAGTCGTGATGAATCCTGCGAACAACGCCGCGATTTTCTTCCGCATCAACTCAGCATCTTGATATTCGTCGAGCTCGTGGAGCAAGACGAGAACAGATGCCAATCTGGGAACACCGCGCAATTGACCCGGTCGTCCAATCTCAAACACATGCAACACATTCTCGGCTGGTACACGCACGGCCTGATCACTGTCGACAACATTGAGGTGACCGTCGCCGGGGTGCCTACGGCGCATCCAGTACGCCACGCGGCGTCCAATTCCATCAAGCTCTATCCCCTGGTTGATTTCATTGCCGTTAGGCGCCTGCGTCAATTGCTGGCCGTCGAGCACATCGGGTTCAATCAGCTGGATCTGTAGCGGCACCGTCTCCATATCGTTCGGTCGACGGGCGCGTAGCCGGACCAGACATTCGCCGCTCTCGAATTCTGCGCCAGCGAGCAATGATTGCTGGCCATAGAAGTCCAGCTGACCGTCGGCATCCGATTCCATCATCCAGGCGTCCCATAGCCGCTGGACGCGGTCGTTCGGCCATTCTGCCTTGATCCCCATGCCAATCATGTTGGCGAGATAAATACGCTTTGCAGCAGCCGCGTACGGGTTGTTACGGATGCTCTCGCGCGCACGCGAGCGCAGCTGCTCGGTTGTCTGTGTGGCTGTGCGCGGACCTGGATTCGCAATCCCCCAGCCTTTCAGGCGCCGGTTCGCGCGCGTGGCGTCGTAGTAGGCGCTTGGCTGGAGTGTCTCGCGCGGCACGGAGAAGCCCGTGGTCGCTAGCGCCGGATACCCCGCTTGCGCCAGCGCGAGCTTGCTCACTGATCAGCTTCGCTTGTGCTTGTAGCTGCCATCACGGTTGCGACCGCGATGACGTCCCTTTCCTCGGCGCTTTCCCTTCTGCTTTCCATGGTGGCCTTTTCCCCGTTTACCGTGGCCGCGTCGGCTCTCTTTCCTCCCCTTGTCCGCACCGGATCCACCGCCACCGTTGGTGCCTTCGCTACCGTTTCCCGGAGCACCTCCCGCCGATGAGTCGCCGCCGCCTCCTCCGCCATCTGCGCCAGTGCCAGCGCCACCATCATTAGACCCAGCACCAGGCCCAGCGCCCCCAGCAGTGTCACCACTGCCACTGTCGCTTGTGCCAGCGTCAGATCCAGCAACGCCGCCAGAATTGCCGCTATCACCACTACTGCTGTCACCACTATTAGCGTTAGCGCGAGCGCCGCTGGCCATACTCGCGCCGCTGCTTGGCGAGTCATCATTGCGGGTTGGTCCCCAATGAGGATGCGGTCGCTCACGTTCGCGCTCTGACAGCGTTGGCGACAGCGTCCCGAGCAACTGGGGGAGCTCGTCGGCTGAGCGCTCGTGCTGCCCCTCGGTAAGCGCGGAGGTATCGCAAGCGACCGCAAAGCGTAGGCCGTGCATCGGCACCTCGGCCGGAATCGCCACAAAGGGCCACAGCCCTGCGCGATCGTTTAGGCACAGGCAATAGGGGTTGTAGTACGCCGTGTTGTAGCAATCGTGCTCCAGCCATTTGATATCCGTCACCGTGCCGCAATACATGCCGGGATGGCCAGGCACCTCCGGTCCCATATCCCCTTCTGCCTTGACCAGGAACGGAATGAAAAAGAGCGCGATGACTAACGCGATCACAAGTAGCCATTGGCGCAATATCATGCGTTACGGGCCGTACAACACATCGCGATCATCGCCAGGTTCCTGCTTGTACATCGGCTGATACCGTGCGGGCTCAGGCGGACCATAGAACAACGCCGTTTTCGATTGCCTCAGCTCGGCCGCGATACGTTCAAGTGCAATGGATTGACGCACTTCCTGGCTCGCAATCACCTGTAACGTCGCATGCACATCGTCCGACAGCCGTTGGTAAACCTGCCAAAGCAAAATACCCATGCCAAACACCAATACGGTCGGTACGCCAAACTGGAAGACCTTATTGATGATGTCATCAGGCAATGACACGGATTCATGTCTTGGCGCCAGCGCGTTTTCTATTCCGTCTCGGCTTGGCGCGTTCCTCGAGCCGCTTAATCCGCTCGCTCAGTTCCTCAATCAAAGGAACAGCCCACAAGCCTTGGTTCATCATCGGTGCCCGCACCGGCTCTTGCTCCGATCGATCCTTGTTCAGCAAACGCCGACATCGCGCCCGTAGCTGCTCGAGATCATAGGCTTGATTCACAGTCCTCGCCCCGCCGCGGTACCGACTTTGATGATGCAGCCTGGCCACGGGCATCGCGTGATCGTCCGTCCCGCCAACGCCGCCTCGACCTCAGCAATCGCCCTGTCTAACGCGGCCTTATTGGTCCCCTGATAGGCGATGGAACGAGTGCCGAACTGCACCGAAACGACCGCTTGCCCGGCCATCAACTTTAAGCGCGCGTCACAGAGTTGGTCTAAATGCGCTTGCGTGTACGTTGTTGCCATCACTCACACCCACTTGCCGTTTGGTGGCCGTCCGCCGGATTCGTATTTCGTATCATCGCCACGCTTGTATGCCGCCCACACCTGATCGCGCGGATCACGGCCTTGTTTTGCGATCTGCACGTGAATCCACGCGTTATGCTCGAAGATGAGCTTATCAAAAGGCAATTTCGGTCGCAGCGCATGCGCAATATCAAACAACTTCTGCGCATAAATCCCTGGCGCCTTACAGTCTGCGGCGCGTCCCACCATATGTGCGCTATTAGACGCACCACCGATGGCCCTGTTCAATTTTGGGAACCGATAGCCTGATGTCACGGTCAGGCGTGCACCGGTTTCAACGAAGACCGCCTCAAACAACGGGTCGAGGATGTGCTCGGACAAATGCGCCAGATAGGCCACAACGTTGTCATTAACCGGATGAAACGACCAATTGTGGCGCGCAGCCGTTTCCGAGACCAAAAGATCGTCAAGCATGAAATGCGGCGGATTCGGCAGCGCCGTTCGTGGATCATAGCGCTTCGGCTCAACGACCGATGAATCGACTACGGCTACGTTTACGATGGGCTGCTGCGGCTTTTGCCGCCACGGGAGCCATCGGTCGAGACAGGGTAGGCGCATAGGACATCAATTCCTGTCGTTCCTGGAGACGTTTATCGTCAAAGCCGAGGATCTCAAGCGCTGAGAGCGCGTAGACCGCCATATCGAGCGCCTCGTTGCGCCGACCCGGTATCACTTCCCAGACATGCTTCGGCCGCCCCGAGGTATAGCGCGGTACCAGTACTTCGCTGGCGAGCTGCTCGAAAAACGGGAGTTCGTGGGCCATCGAGAAATGCATGAACGACGGCCCCGGCTCGTCAATATTGAGACGCTGATAGAGCAGTGCCTTCGCGGTATCAACGCCGAGCGAATAGAGCTCCACCTCGCGCTTTCGCCGGCCGTAGCTTATCGGCGAGGGCGGCCCTGCAATCGGGCGCGGCCCAGAAACCCCCTTGATGCAAAAGATCCCCTCACCGCGACGACGCGCACAAAACTTGTAGACCTCTTGCGTATGCGCACCGCCGGAATCGATGCACGCACCGTTGATCTTGAGACTGATGCCGTCATCACGCGCCCAGTCACGGTGCAAGTACACCAAGATCTCTTTCCAGACCGCGTCTTGCGCCGGATCGCCCCAAAACACGGCATGCTCGAGTACCCAGGATTCGCGACCAAGTCCCCAGCCGATGACCAACGCCTCAAGCCTGTCTTTCTGCACATCGACGCCACAGGTGAGCGCCAGGATCGCTTCGGGGACCTCATAGAACTCGCGGCGAGCATGCAACTTGTTCTCGTCGATCGAATCGCCTGCACCTTCCCACTCTTCGCCGAGACATTGATTGACGAAGACCTGCAGGGTCTCGGGTCGGTCTTTCGCCTCGAGAAACCATGCGGCCTGTTTCGCCCAGGTCGCGGCCGGCGCGTAGGAGATCATCGCCGGAATATGAAAGCCGACGTAGCCCTCAACTTTCGGGGTTGCGGTCGCGCGCCACTCGCCCGCGACCACCATATCGAATTTCTCTTTGTGCTGAATCGCCTGATCGCACGATTCGCACACGTAGTGGGCCTTCTCAGGCTCACCCTTGGGCCAGCGCACATTCGCCCATACCAGATGCTGGAAATGGTCGCAGCGTGGACAGGGCACGAAATACCGGCGCTGATCCGATTCCTGCCACTCATCATCGATTTTGCTGAAACCGCGCAGCGTGGGCGTGCTGCCGCACAGCGAGATCGGCCGTGCGGCCCAATCGGTGCGCCCACGGCCGAGGGAGATCTGAGAGCCTTCCTCTCCAGCGGTGGGTGGGTAACCGTTGATCTCGTCGAACAGTACCGCACGGCACGTGAGCGCCCGAAAGCTCCGCGGCGAATTGGCGCCGACAATGGTGAGCATGGCCCCATTGGTCGCCACCTTGCGCAGGATGGTATTGCTCGAGTCACGGTACTTGCTCTCACCGAAAATCTCAGTCAGTACCGGTGTCTCAGCGATGGTCGTTGCGACCTCGCTTTTGCTGAATCCTTGCGCGTCCTCAACAGTCGGCTGGACCAGCAGCGTATGCGAGGGCTCGATGTGCGACAGAAACGACCAGGTGTGATTCAGAATCTTGGTGTAGCCGACTCGCCGTGCTTTTTTAACACAGACGCGCTTGGTGGTCGGATCGGTTATCGCATCGAGAATGCCATCCTGGTACGGGATGCTGCGCCATTTGCCCGCCTGGTCGCCCGGCAGGTACCCGTAGTCAGCTGCCCACTGGCTCAGCGAGATTTTCGGTGGCGGCTTGAGCCCGCTCGTAATAGCCAGCCAAAGTCGCTCTGAGCTGATTAGATAATCTTGTTTCTGAGAGCTCATTCAGTGCCAGGTTGATCAGCGTGTCGAGCTCGTCCTGCACCGGTTGCGGCAGCTCCGGGAACCGAATCAGCAGCTTGCTCGTCATCGCTGTGAATTGCTCACGCACCGCATTGGCTATGGATGCCTGGATCGCCTGCGCGCTGGCCAGCGGAATCAAATCGGCGCGTAGCTGGGCGTTTTCCAACATCGCTTTCTCTGCCTGGCGCTCAGTCAGGAGAGTCCTCGCCTCGTTGAAGTCGATGGTGTTGTTCTTGCGGCCCGCGCGCGCCCGTCCCTCGAGCCAGCGCACCACATCGACGGTGTCGTATTCGTTCTGGCGACCGCGGGTGCCCGATTTCAATACGGGCATGCCCTGCTTCTGAAACTCGCCCAGCGTTTTATCGCTGTAGCCAACAATCAGGGCCAACGTGAGCTTATTGCACGGATAAGACACGACTTCGGTTCAAATTGCCCAAAAATGACCTTAAATAACCGAATATTGCCGTTTTTTGCGCTATTGAACGAAAAAATGCTAAAAAATCAACAATATAGACG
>JBPCXK010000435.1:0-3978 GCA_051008635.1 Gammaproteobacteria bacterium | reverse complement strand
CATCGCGCCGTAACGAATCACCGTTACGGAGTACGTCGGCAAACAGGGCGTGATCGCCGTGCGCAAGCGCGAGCTCGGTGGCAAGATAAACGGCCTCGACCCAACGGCCGAGGGCATAGGCAGCAGTGAGCTCCCCGGCGCCAAACCGGGCATCCATGCGCTTCATCAAGCGATGGACGTTATCGACCTGCGTGTCACGACCACTCACGCGTTCGAGCATGTAGTCGGCATCAGCGACGACCTCAGTCAAAGCCGCCCGTTGCGCATGAGTTCTGATCTCGGCGACTACGGCTCGCAACAACTCAATGTCCCGCGACGCGAATGCCACCGCCAGATCTACAGCGCTCACGCCGAAGCGGAAGGCCTGCGAATCCGCCGTAACGCCGACAGGCGAGAATCCATAAACAGGCTGGGTTTGATGGACGATGAAACGCGCGGCATCTGGCGCCCGGGCAGTCAGCGGCGCCGCTACGCTCGCAACAGACGAATTTACGCCTGCGGCGTCGCTGTGCGGGTCCCAGGGTAAGCAATTGACGGCGATCACAATCGCTGCTGCCGCCGCCATGGCCGAGAACGCAAAAGCCTGCCCCGCGGCCAATCCGCGCGGGAGCACTTGTTGCAACCGCGCGGCGATACCGCTGAATCTTTGCGGCATGTGTGCTGGCAGCCTGGCTGCCTGATCGTGCCGGCGCTTGAAGCGCGCGATCATCAGAATCCGTCGTATTGCGTCCTCCCTGGCCGGCGAGGGCCGCCGGGCAACAGCTTCACCGATAATCGTCCTGATCGCGTGCATGTTCGCAGTCTGCAGCGACCGGTGGGCACGATACATACGAACGAGGTGGGCGTCTTGCGCCGCGAAATCTTCCCGCAGATCCCTCACCTGCCTTCGCTCCATTGCCGTAACCCGCACGACAGTTGCCGCACCGCCGCGCGGTAGCGCGTCTTCAAAGTATTGACGGAAACGCCCATCAGCTCGGCAAAATACTCGTCCGTGTACCTGCGGTCCTTGGCCGGGCGCTGAGCCTGCGTCCAGACCAGAAACATGATGGTCTCATCGCACGACAGGTCTTGCGCTTTATCGCCTCCAGCACGCATCAACTTGTTGCGCGCGCGCTCGAACAGGCGCCATGCACGCGGCACGTCGACGCCATTCAGCTCGGCAAGTTGCCGCCATTGGAGCCGCTGTTTTTCTTCCCAATGCTCGGACTCATGCCGTAACAGATAGATCAGCCGCTGCTCGGCGGGCAAGCCGGGAATCAGCTCACAGGCCAGATACGCTATCGCCTCGTCATCGATCACCTGGTCTTCGGGCGTGCGAACGTCGGCCGCATGCAGCGAATCGTTGTCCCGGGTGCCGGTGGCGGCAAAAACGTTCGCCCGTGCGCCGCAACGCCGCCAGTAGTCGTTGATGAGGTTGGTCGCAATCGTGTTCAGGAACGCCGCGAATTTTCCTTCGCCATGATAGTTGTCGAGATTGTCGATGACACGCACCCAGAGCTGCTGGCTGAGATCTTCCGCATCGGCCCGATGTCGGCAGCGGCGTATGAAGCGGCTGAATACCGCGTCGTAGTGACGCCGTAACAGCGTCTCGAAACTCGCTTCGCAGCCGTTGCCGATGTAACGCCTGATGAGCTGATCGTCGCTCCGCGTTTTCGAGCCCGCGCGAGAACCCTCCGATGGCGGGAGATCTGTCACGCTGATGTTGGGTGCGGCCACTGCCAGACCTCTGCGATGCTGGCTCGAAACCATCGACCATCAACCACTGCGGATCGGCTTGAACTGCACGCGGCGGTTGACCGGCGCTTTCGGGGCCTTCGCGTCATAGAGCTCACGCTCGCCCTTACCCTCGACGACAAGACGCTGAGGATCGATATTGAAGATGCTTACCAGATAGCGCTTGACGGCGCGCGCGCGCCGCTCCGACAGATTCTCGTTGTAGATCTCACGGCCGGAGGCGTCGGTATGCCCTTCGATAACAATAGCCTGATCGCTCACGCGCTCGAGCTTCAGCATCTCCCCTACCGAATCCAGCAACGGCAAGGATTGCGGCACAATGACCGTGGAATCGAACTCGAAGTTGACCAGCAAGCCGAATACCTCGGCCTGCCCCTCCGCCGTCCCGTGCTCCTGTGATGCGTTCTTCAACACGATGGCCCGATAACGCTTTGGAAACAGTATGTCCGCCAGCTCTTCCGCCGCCGGCGGCTGTGCGAATATCCTGGTGTCCTGCGCTTTCACCTGGGCGCCGGCGCCAAGCGAAACCACCAGAGCGACACTCAGGGCGGCGCCCTTGAATACCAGAGCGCTATTGGATTGTGTTGATTGACGTCGTTGCATGGTGATGTCCTCTCGTTTGATTACTGCACTTCAATGACGACCGCCTTGCGCAGTGGCACAACGGCAGCGGATTTTTTGTAGATCTTGTAAATGTCTCCCAGCGAGGCGACCCTGCGCCGATAGAGGCGCGTCAGACGCTCCAGAGAAACAGGCTGCAGATCCTTGTCCCGCAGCTCGAAAGGCAGTGTCTTTTCGATATCGCCCCGGGCCGCGATGCACAACACCTTCTCTACCGTTCCACGCCTGTCGAATTGCAGCGAAAAATCGTCGGTACCGGGTATCGTGATAGCCTCTCCCGCGGGGCTGACGTTGTCCCGTTCAAAACGGTTCGGAAAAATCTTGACAATCTGACCGCGCTGAGGCTGGTAGTAGCAATACACGTGGGCGTCTTTCGTCGTCTCCAGCGTCAGCTCTGCAGACTCGCCCACTCGATACACAGGCCGGTCGCCTCGATCGGTCGTGAGCGCCATCTGAAACGATTCGAGACTGTTTTCGTCGAGCTGGGTATGCTGCGTTATCTCTTTGGTGCGGCCATTTTCGTATTCATCAAAGCGGTCGCGCGCCTTGCCGCCGCCACCGCCGGCCAGCCGGATCGTTTTGGTCAGCGCCGGCAGATACTCCGAGTCCACCGGCGTGGGATCGGCGAGCAGGTGATAGTAGAGCGCGTAATCCGGCTCGCTGTCCGCGACCGCGCCGCGCTCTGCCTTATAGTTCGCAATCGCAGTTCGCGTCTCATCGTCCTCTTCGCCGTTCACCGGGCCGTCATAACGCTCCAGGGCCTTGAGCTTCGCCTGCGCAAAGGTGACGACCTCCTCGCGATCGAGGGCCCGGAACCAGTCCTGCACCTGTTCCTGCACGAGCGGGTTTGTGGTTTCGATGTCGAGGCACTCCCAGTACGGCACCTGGGTGAGTTTGCCCATGATTTCGATCGCGCTCAGCTCGATGAGCGTGCGCACGGCCTGATGCAGCCCTTCGCTCTCGGTGAAATCGACACGGAAGAGCGCACCCCACTTTTTGATTTCGCCGTCCACGTCGAAACCCTTGCCATTGCGGATAACGGAGATCGAGTTCGTCGAGCTGACGCCGGGTAGTATTTGCAGACTCGATACCAGGCCGACGTTGAGATCCACGCCGACGATGGAGGCGCCACGATCAACGCTCGCCGCTACGCTGAACGCGTTGGCGAGCGACAGGCCAACACTTTTCTGCGATTCCAGTATGCCTTGATCGACCTGTGTGATGGCGCCGCGGATAAAAAAATCAGGCGCTTTGAATTTTTTGTTCTTGTGGAGCGTGTGAAACCGTGTGATGTCTTCGAGATCCTGGCCCAGGGCAACAAACCGCACGGCGCCGCTTTTGATCGACATCGTGGACAACGCGGAGATCAGCATGTCCTTGGTGCCCGCGACCACGACCTCCGTTTGATCGGGAATGTCCTGCGAACCGACAACGAGATTTTTGATCTTGTAACGCGCGAACAACTCATCCATGCACTTGAGTGACTGCGTAAAACTCGTAATCGTGCGCTGCGGCGCACCCTTGGGCGTGGCGACGACTCGTATCTCGTTGGTCTGATTCACGATGTCGCGCGGGCTGGCGCAGCCGGCCAGTGCGAGCACAATCGCCGTTGTCAGTGCGATC
>JBPCXK010000434.1:0-3116 GCA_051008635.1 Gammaproteobacteria bacterium | reverse complement strand
GTTACTGACTGGTTACAATCCTGCAAAGACGGTGAAATTCAAATCAAACAAACGCAGATGGAATATTTTATTCGAGCGTTCCAAATGATTGTAGTCGGACCGAGGAACCTCAGCAAAAATGTTGCCTACTCCCCATGGAGACCGGGAGAATTATGACCATCGCTATGCTTAACAAGTCCTTTGACGATTTGTCGACAAAAGAAAAGTTTCGGCTTCAGGCGATCGAAAAGAAGGTCGCACGCAACTCACGACTCACGGACGAAGAGCAGCAACTCTACGATCGCTTTCATGAACGCTACGCCAAGGAACTACAGAATGTCAAAGCGAAGTGGCCGATTATCATTCTCTTGTTCATTGTTTTTCTCATAGTAATATTCAATCGACACTTCTCGTAGATGACGGGCTACCTCACGTCTTCATCCGACAAGCGAAGTCTTTGATGTTGGTACGGCTGGCGCGGCGGACGCATTACGATCTACCGGAACCACCAGCCGACTGCTTCACAACGCCCATCGCATTGAGCTCAATGGCGGCTCACTGCGAAAGATTGGTGAAGGCGCCGGCCCGATCGTAGCGGTACTGCGGCGTTTGACCGCTCGGGATCTCGGTGGCGGCCCGCAAGCCGCGCGGGTCGTAGTGGTGGCGAAGCACGTGGGTGTCCTGATACACCTCGGCACGAGTGCGGGCCGCTTAGCGCTTAAATGGAAAAAATCCGCCTCGAAATTCGCCTCTAAGCGCTTAAACAGGGCCAGTTTATGCACCTGTTTGCTTGATTTTCAATGAGTTGGCTTGGTCCGACCCGGGTTGTGCGACGGGTTGTGCTTCCGACCCGGGTTGTGCTTCAGTCGGGCTGTGCGGGTTGTGCCCTTGGAAACCACTCCACGGGCGTAGGGAAGTTACCGAACACTTTCGCCAGTGGGCTCCCGTAGCTGGTTGCAATGTCATCTGTGTCGATCTTGTTCTTGCTCGTCACAGGCTTGTCCGATCCCGCGGCCAGCGCGAAGCTGGAGATGAGTGCAAGGACAATGCACGATTTCGATACGGCGGTTTGAATACCGGTGGACGGCCGCCGTGAAGATTTGCGCATTGCCAGTCTCCGTTCAATGTCTTCCCGAGTTTGAGCGTCCTCGACGAATCTGGTCATCGTTGGATTTCTCGAGTTCCCTTACCGGGTTTGACGGATGCAGTTCGTTGTAGGTCAGGCAAGGCAAGCGACGACGAGCCATAGTGTCGTAAATGCGGCCCAATACCGTCCAGGTTTCCACGGTTCGAAAAGCCACTTCTGCTGATAGTATGTGCCCGCGCTGCGCAGACGCGCCTGGTACCGCAGGCGGCGCCGACCGGCCGCCAGACTACGCAGTCTGTCGCATTACTGCGACTACTTGGAGGGACGTGTGCATGAGAATTTCACAATCTGTTGCCCTGGGTCTGACCGTTGTAACGCTCATTCTCGCCGATACCGATGATGTCTCGGCACGACACGAACGCGGCGATCGCAGCCCGCCTTCAAGAGCATCTACACTCGAGCGAGCGGTGAAGTTCATCGGCGGCGTCGAGGCTCTGTCGCAGCTTGAATCATTCTCAATCGACGCGCGCGGTAAACGCTGGGTACTGGATGAAGGCGAAAATCCCGGTGAAGGCGCTTCGAACCCCGGTACGTTTAAACTCAATCTGCACTATGACGTGAGTGGCGATCGACTGCGCTTGAACTATCCCAGCATCAATGCCTTCGGCGTTGAACGGCAAGTCGACGAAATCGTCACCGCAGACCTCGGTTATACGGACGGTCAGGACGGCAATTTCGTGCCCGCAGCACGAAGCGCCATGTTGTCGGATCGCGTGGCGTCGATCCGCAAGCACCAGCGTTTGATGAATCCACACCTCATCCTGCGCGATCTCGTAAACGAGCGAATATCCGCTCGTGAGGTCAAGTCCAGATGGAGGCGTAGAAGCTCAGTTCGTATTCTCGAAGTCGAGGATGAAGTATCACCGCTTCGAGTTTACGTCAGTTCGAAAAGCGGCCGGATCCTTCGCATTACGACGATGGAGAGCGATCCGCTGCGGCGCGACGTGCCGCTCGACTTCTGGTATCTGGGATGGCATACATCGGGCAAAAGCTTGAAGTTTCCGAAGATCGTAGCGGTCGTGTACGACCGCAACCTCGTGCAACTCGAGCTTCGCAAAAGAGTCCGGATTAATGATGACCTGGATGCGAACATGTTCGACATACCCGATGACGTAACTCCGGTCTTCGATGCCGATTTGGCAGCGCGCGGCGCGCTCAATCATCAGCATCTTCAATCCTTTGCAGCGCTTGGTTTTCCGCGCGACGGGCGCCAGCCACACGTGGTCGGCAATGAGTTGAGCACAGGCGTGTACCACCTCGTGGGCGGATCACACCACTCACTGGCCGTGGAGCAGCATGACAACGTAGTCGTCGTCGAGATGCCGCTCGAGGAGTTTCGGGCCCAGGCGATCCTCGATTGGGTAGACGACAATATAGGCAAGCCGGTGACGCACGCGGTGCAAAGCCATCATCACGCGGACCACTCCGCCGGCATCAGAACCTTCTACGCCGCCGGCGCCGAGATCGTCGCCCATGAGCGCGCGATCGACTTCTACGAGGACATCTTTGAGGCGCCTTCGGAGCTTGCCCCGGATGCGCTGTCGCTGGACCCAACGGGAGGAGCGCTTCGAAGCGTTCCCGCTGATGGCTTTACCCAGATCGACGACGACCGCACTCCGGTGTCCATCTATACCTTTGACGACCATGCCCAAGACATGGTCATCGTCGAGGCGGGTGGCGTCGTCTTCGTAGTCGACAGCTACAGCCCCAATCCGGCTGCCACCGCTCTGTCGCCAGGCGGGTTGGCGCTGCACCAGCGCATCCTCGACCTTGGCCTGGATGTACAGTCGATTGCAGGGGGCCACGGCGGTGTGATCTCATTCCGACTCTTTTCCGAACTTGCGCAGTCGTCGGGAAACTAATCGCCGCCTGACCGCTTTTGCCTCAGAGCGCCGTCCACTACCGACGGCGTTTAGCAAATGCCATTAGGTCCACGATGTTTGCGTGGACGAACGCCATCGGAACGCATTGTGCTCAATCAAGTGACAGT
>JBPCXK010000433.1:0-2772 GCA_051008635.1 Gammaproteobacteria bacterium | reverse complement strand
GCCTTCGCGCAGCACATACGTGCGCGAGGGCGGCGTAGGTTTGGAGTCAATGCGGCGGCTGGCCATGAACACCTCCGTGTTGGCCCCTCCTGCAATACCGCCCCGACGCCCATTATCAGCGGGGGCCAGGTGCGCGGCAAGGCCCCGCGAATGGCGATTTCCGGAAATGCTACGGCTAGGGTCGCCCCGAGATCGGCGCTTAGACGCGATCTGGGTGAAGCCGATTCTTCAGCCGATCCCGTATCGTGCCCACTTGTGCCACTATATGCCGAATCTTCGAGAGCGCGTGATTTTGAATGGACTGGGCAAAAAGCGAACTTGTCTCGATACTCACATTCTTGCTGCCCGGCTTCGTAGCGGCAGCCGTCTACTACTCACTCACCTCCACTGGCAAGCCGAATCAGTTTGAGCGCGTCGTTCAGGCGCTGATATTCACCATGATCGTGCAGGCCGTCTGGGCTGGCGTTGTGTGGTTGCTCGGCCCGACGACATTTATCGTGCCTGAGCAAGTTAATGTTGATCTTGTCTTCCCTGTACTTGTCGCCGTACCGGTGGGTGTGGGGTTCGCGGTGCTGACCAATCACGATGTGCTCCACAAGCCTCTGCGGTGGATAGGCATAACGCGGGAAACATCGTATCCCTCCGAGTGGTTTCACGCGTTCTCCTACCTAAACAGGAACTCCTACGTCGTTCTGCATCTCAAAGGTGAGAGGCGGTTGTTCGGGTGGCCTACGGAGTGGCCAAGCGGGCCGGATTCCGGACATTTTGTTATCGAGGAGCCGGAATGGCTGACGAAGAAGGAACCAATTGTCCCCGGCACATCCGTGCTGGTGCCCGTGAGAGAGGTTGAGATGGTAGAGTTTGCACCGATGGTACCGCGAGAGACTACGGAGAAAGATGATGGCTAAAGCACCAGTACGCCCACCCGGCTATGTGGACAAGGGAATGAGTCCTCCGCCGCCACAAGGCTATCAGAAGCCCCCGCCGCCGCCAGCGCCGCCGCCGAAGGCACCGCCGCCGCAACGTCCTCCACCGCCACCGAACAATTGAGAAGGTCGGCCGCGAGGTAGTCGCAAAGCTCCCGCCTGCCCAGCAGACGCGCTGCCCGAACTCGGGTGCGTCAGGCCGCCGACTCGTTCTCCTGAAGACCGATCTCGATGTGACGACTTCCCAGGTCCGCGCCACCGCCCAGGTTGCGGCCAATCTCGTTGAGGTGGTCAGAACTTGGATACGCAGGTGGATCGGGAATGTCCGGGTCTACCTTCTTGCCGGTGGCGGTTTGCAACGGCGGCGGCAGTTCTAGGCGCTTCGCAGGCACGTCCCTATAGCGAACATCCAATCTGACACCGTTCTCGCGCAACTCGGCCAATATCGCCTCGCGCTTCACTTCCAGCGCGGTGACCTGTTTACTCAGGTCAGAAATGCGCGCGTCGCGCTCCTCTTTCGGTGGGCCGAACGGCAGGTCGGCATCGTCCAGTTCAGCCTCCAGGGACGCCGTTGCGGGACACCTGGACGCCGCCGTTCTCGCCCGGATCGTTGTGCGCTTCCAGCAACTGGTCGGCCAGCTCGAAGTCGAGCAGCTTGCGCTGACCGTCCGTGCCGACGAGCGCACCGCAAAGGCGGCCATCCTGCGCCGCACTGGCGTAGCGTGAAATCATCGCCACGTCACGGCCGCAGTGCCGTGCAAATTCTCTGATGCCACCCGTCTTCGCCATTTGGCAGAACATTGTACGCCCTTCTAGGGGATGCCGCTGTGTTGTGTTGACCGCGTGGCAGTTCTGGCTCTGGCGAAATCTCGCGAGCGTGGGCGCCGCATTGGCTGCAATTGGTCCTGGTAGTACCTTGGTAACCTATGTGTTACTATGTCCAACCATGATCGAGGTGAGGGAATACGTGGACACGGCAGGACGGTCACCGTTCGGCCAGTGGTTCATGGGCCTGAACGCTCAAGCCGCGGCCAAGGTCACCAGCGCGATGAAGCGCATGGAGGCAGGCAACTTCTCCAACGTCAAAGGCGTCGGCGGCGGTGTGTCCGAATACCGGATCGACTTCGGTCCCGGCTATCGCATCTACTTGGGCAAGGATGGCGATGCGCTGGTGATTCTCGTCGGTGGCAGTACGAAGAAGCGCCAGTCGCACGCTATCGAAGTCGCTCGCGGACACTGGCGTGACTACAAGCGCCGCAAGCGCATAGAAAAGGAGCAAAACAATGGCACTCACAAAAGACTTCCGCGAGACCGTACAGACCCGCGCCCGTGAGAGCGCGCCCTATCGGCGTGCACTGCTGGTCGAATCGATGGACTGCTTTCTGTCGGGCGAGACCGACGTTGGCAAGTCCATCCTGCGTGACTACATCAACGCCACCGTCGGATTCGAGCCACTCGCCAAGGCGCTGAACAAAAACCCCAAGAGCCTGCACCGCATGCTGGCACCGGCCGGCAATCCAAACGCCAGCAACCTGTTCGAGATTATCAGCTTCTTGCAGGACCGCGAGGGTGTGGCGTTGAAGGTCAGTGCCAAACGTCAGGCGTCGTAGACGATGAGCATCATCGACAACATGAAGGAGATCGCCTCCGTCATCAAGGAGCTGGACAATGTTGACCTCTACCGGAAGATCGTCGAACTCGAAGGGGAGACTATAGAACTCATTCGGGTGAACCGGGAGCTGGAGGACAGGCTGTCCAGTCTTCAGCGAAACCAAGGCATCATCGCCGCCTTGGATTTTGACTCGCCCTTCTTCGTCAACGCAGAGGGTAGCGAGCTGTTCTGCAC
>JBPCXK010000432.1:0-8377 GCA_051008635.1 Gammaproteobacteria bacterium | reverse complement strand
GAGGTCGCGAAGCTCGAGCTGGAGCTGAAGCAGATAGGCAACTCGATCGGCATGGGCGCGATGGGTTTTGTTGGCTCGTCTATGGTGATCGATTGCCATGTCGAGGTCGGTTACACGCACACAGGCGGCATGCCGATGAGCGTGCACAGTTTTTGTCTGTCGTCGCGGCGAGCCACCGCACGCATTCATGACGACGGCACCATCGTGTATCGCACCGACCCGCGGTGGTTCACGCCTTACCTGCGCAGGAACTCGATCGCATGGGACACGACGGCGAAAACCTCAAGACAGTCCGACTGACAACACCGGTCGCGCAGGAGGATCTCGCAGGGCTCGGGATCGGCAACGTCGTGTATCTGGACGGCGTGATCTACACCGGCCGCGAAGGCGTGTATAAGAGAATCATCGACGACGGCGTACCGCCGCCGGTCGAACTGCGCGAGCTCAGCAACGTCAACTTCCATTGCTCACCAGCCGCGGCGGTCAACGACGACGGCAGTTACAACGTCGGCGGCGTAACCGCGACGGCCAGTTTCCGGTTCGCAAAGTGGTTGCCACAATGGTTCGCGCAAACCGCCTGCAAGGTGATCATCGGCAAGGGCGGCATGAGCGCGGCGCACTACCGCGACATCTTTGTGCCGGCCGGGGCGATCTATCTCACGACCGTGGGTTACGGCACGGGCGCGTTGCTCGGGCGCGGGATCAAGTCGGTGGAAAACGCCTGCTGGCTGGATGAGCTGGGCATCGCACAGGCGATGTGGGTCTTGCGCGTGGAAGATTTTGGCCCCTTGCTGGTAGAGTCCGACCTCGAAGGCAACAGCCTGTTCGAAACCAACAACAAGGAGATCAACGCAAAGATCGACAGCCTGTACGAGGGCCTGAAAAAACCCGCGCTCAGCCGTTTCGGCGAGACCGACGACAAAACGGACGAGCTGATTTGACGCCAGGGCAACGGCAAACACTGTATGCCGTTTGCGCCGGTGTCTCTCTAGCGATCACGGTCTACTCTGTGTTCGGTGTATTGCAGGCGGCGCTGTTATTTAACGACGAGCGGGCGCTCAGCAACTATTACTTCTGGGTGCCGGCCGCGTTGATCTTCGGCGTCTTGTCGGTCGTGTTTCTGTTACTGATTCTCCGGCAAGCGCAGCAAGAATCGGGTGGGCGGCGATAAGCGCATGCGCCAGCATCCGACGTTTAAAGGACCGAACACAATTGATAGTGCCGGGAACCGTCAACAAAGTGATGGGCCCGATGGAGTGGTTTTTGCTGATCACGCTGTCGGTGCTTTGGGGTGGATCGTTCTTTTTCGTCGGCGTGATCGTCGAAGCCCTGCCGCCGCTTACCATTGTCGTACTGCGTGTCGGGCTGGCTGCGCTCGCGCTTAACATTGCGCTGCTCGCGATAGGTCGGCCGATACCGGGCGGTGCGCGCCTGTGGATGGCGTTTCTCGGCATGGGGTTTTTGAACAACGTCATCCCGTTTTGCCTGATCGTGTGGGGGCAGACGCACATCGCGAGCGGTCTCGCCTCCATTCTCAACGCGACGACTCCATTATTCACTGTAATCGTCGCGCACTTTCTGACTCGCGACGAACGGATGACCGCCGCGAAGTTCGCGGGCGTCATCGCGGGTCTCATCGGGGTTGCCATAATGATGGGTCCCGACGCATTGCAGGGGTTCAGCGCCGGGCTGCTGGCTCAGCTCGCTATCATTGGCGCGGCGATGTCGTACGCCTTCGCGGGGATATTCGGGCGGCGTTTTCACTCGCTTGGTGTGGCGCCGGTTCACACCGCCGCAGGACAGCTCACCGCCTCAACTGTTCTGTTAATGCCGGTCGTGTTGCTCGTCGACCGTCCCTGGGCTTTGCCACTGCCCGGCGCTGACATCTGGGCCGCTGTAGCAGGTCTTGCGTTGCTGTCGACGGCGCTGGCGTACATCCTGTTCTTTCGTATCCTGGCCACTGCCGGCGCTACCAATTTGCTGCTCGTGACGTTCCTCATACCCGTCAGCGCGGTGTTGCTCGGGTCGGGCATCCTCGGCGAGCAGCTCGAAGCCCGACACTTTGCCGGCATGGCCATGATCGGTCTGGGTCTGGCGGCAATTGACGGACGGCCGTTTCAGAGGACAGCAGACAGACCGTAGTGTGGGATTGAGCGCACGCTCAACCTACCCTGCGATTCTCCGTCTTCTGTACTGATTTGACGCCGGGTCGATCTTCGGTTTGTGGTTGCTGGTGTTCGTGCCGTTGATCCTCCAGCACACACAGCAAGAATCGGGTGGCCCGCGATCGTTCAAAATAGGCGAAAGCGCCCGCGCCCTGTAGCACCACTTTTGGCGCTCTCCGAGTTATTTCCATGCCCTATTGGCCAAGCTGAAAGGCCCGCTCTATACTATAGCCGTTGTAAAGCGTCGTGCTATATCGGGCGACGCATTGAAGCCGAGCGAGCGCTCGGCCCCTCGCCGCCGGAATCCGACTTCGGCGGAAGGGAAAGGAGACCCCCGTGATGCACAAGGAGTGAGTGCTATGGGTCGTTTACGCAGAGTGTCTGTGGCATTGTGCCTCTTGTTGTGCCTGTGTCTCTTCGCGAGCG
This sequence comes from Gammaproteobacteria bacterium, assembly GCA_051008635.1. GTDB lineage: Bacteria > Pseudomonadota > Gammaproteobacteria > JBPCXK01 > JBPCXK01 > JBPCXK01. Next base: position 5,786 of record JBPCXK010000432.1, on the reverse strand, counting down.
CGAGCGCCCAGGAGCTCCAGCCTATGCTGGAGCCGAAAGGACTTGTAACCCGCATGTCTGCGGAAACAACGTGCGCCCTATTGCGCTGCGTGTTCCCAAAAGATGCCGGGTTTGCTTACTCAGAGCCCCGATCTATCGGGGTGGCATGCCGTTTGAAAAGTGAATCTCACGACATCCTGGTATCCCAAGGACCAGGGGGCGTTATGGGTTTGATGTCGGTGGTCACTTTTTATGCGCGTTTTGGAGATGGAGAGGTAGTCCAGCTAATCTGGCAGGCCGACCGGGCCGCCCTCGGCCATAACGCGGCATGCCTGCAGGTAAAATCCGGAAAGTAGCGGGCTGGCCCGTTACCTCCCTTGCTGGTAGTCGAGGGGATCGGAGCCTTGCTCTGATCCCCCCTTGCCCTTTTTGTCACTTGCGGCGGCATATGGGTTTGATATGACTTCCACGGGTCGTGCGGTGTTGGCAATGCGCGGGTTTGTTACGATAAAGATATGAAAAAAAAACAACTGCAGCCTGAAACGTGGCCGCATTCTTCGACTGGATAAGCGCAAACGAGACTGCCGCCTGGTGGTTTGGCGCGATTTCCATGCTCACATTCGTAGGAACACTGGTCGCGATTCCTCTACTCGTCGCGCGTATTCCTTCGGATTATTTCGTGCGCCGAAAACAACACCTCAAGCCTGATGACGGTCATCCGGCGTTACGTCTGATCGGCCTGACCGTGAAGAACGTAGCCGGCGCCATTTTTGTGTTGGCGGGCGTCGCGATGCTGGTACTGCCGGGTCAGGGCATCATCACTATTCTCATTGGTTTGATGCTGATGAACTTCCCTGGGAAGATCGCGCTGGAATTGTGGATCATCAAACAAGCACCGGTTTTGAAAGCGATCAACTGGATGCGCGGCAAGGCCGGCAAACCTGCGCTGGAGATCCCGCTTTCTTGACCGTCGCCAGGGAAAAGCGAGCCCGCATTACAAGCAAGGTGCTCGAACAAGCCTGCTACGAGCTCGCGCAGGACTGCCCGCATATGCACAACGCGTTTGCACGGACCGGGGTTCCACCGCTGCGCCGATCGAAACCCGGGTTTGCGACGCTGGCGAGACTCGTTTGCGAGCAGAGTATCTCGCTCGCCGCGGCAGACGCCATCCTGAGCCGGCTCGAGACCAGGACCGGCGGGCTGACGCCGGAGAACGTGATGAGCCTCGGTGCGGCGGCGATACAGTCCGTGGGACTTACACGCAACAAGGCCGCGTGTATCGCGGAACTTGCCTCCGCGACACTCGACGGCCGGCTGGAGCTACAGCGCCTTGCGCGCATGGACGACGACGAAGTCCTGAAGACATTGACGCAATTCAAGGGCATCGGCCAATGGACCGGCGAGATCTATTTGCTCTTCGCGCTGATGCGTCCTGACGTGTGGCCCGCGGGTGACGTGGCGATAGTCATCGCCGTGCAACGACTGCTGGACAGGCCCGAACGTCCCGGCCCCAAAGAGGCGCGGGAGATCGGTGAGCGCTGGCGGCCGTGGCGCAGCGTCGCCGCGCGTATACTGTGGCGCTATTACCACCTTACGCATAAGGATCAATGAAGCTCGCCGACGTCAAACTGGACGACAAGTACACGCTCGAACGTGGCCGCATCTTCACCACCGGCATTCAGGTGCTCGTGCGTTTGCCCATGATGCAACGTCGGCGCGATCTCGCGGCCGGACACAACACGGCAGGGTTTATCAGCGGCTATCGCGGTTCGCCGCTCGGCGGTTTCGATCTCCAGCTTCGCGGCGCGCAGCGTCACCTCGACGAGCATCACGTCGTGTTCAAGCCGGGCGTGAACGAAGACCTCGCCGCCACCGCCGTGTGGGGCGCGCAGCAGGTGCAGCTCAACGGCGAGAGCAAATACGACGGCGTGTTCTCGATCTGGTACGGCAAAGGGCCGGGCGTCGACCGTTCGGGTGATGCCATGCGACATGGCAATCTCGCCGGTTCCTCGCCGCTGGGTGGCGTGCTGGTCCTGCTCGGTGATGATCATACCTGCGAGTCGTCGACCACCGCGCACCAGAGTGAATACGCCATGGTCGACGCCATGATTCCGATCCTGAATCCTGCCGGCGTGCAGGAGATCATGGACTACGGTCTCTACGGCTGGGCCATGTCGCGTTACAGCGGGTGCTGGGTCGCGCTCAAATGCATGCACGACACGGTCGAGGCGGCAGCGTCGATCGAGGTCGACCCCGCACGTGTGCAGCCGGCGTTGCCGAACGACTTCGACATGCCGCAGGCAGGTCTCAGCATCCGCTGGCCCGACACGCCGCAGACGCAGGAGGCGCGTTTGCACGAGTACAAAACGCAGGCAGCGCAAGCCTTCTGCCGTGCTAACGGGCTGGACAGAATTGTGTTCGACAGCCCGCAGGCGCGGCTCGGTATCGTTACCACCGGCAAGTCGTATCTCGATGTGCGTCAGGCACTACATGATCTCGGTGTTGACGAATCACAGGCAAGCAGGCTCGGCCTGCGGCTCTACAAGGTTGCGATGACCTGGCCGCTGGAACCGCAGGGTGTCGCGGCGTTTTGCACCGGGCTCGACAAGATCGTCGTCGTAGAAGAAAAGCGTGGCCTGATCGAAACGCAGCTAAAGGAATTGATGTACGCGCGCGCGCAAGCGCCGCAGGTAATCGGCAAACGCGACGAAGACGGTGCGCTTTTGTTCCGCTCGGCCGGTCGGCTGGAGTCCGGACATATCGCCGCGGTAATCGGCGAACGCTTGCTGGAACACCACGCTGACTCGGCGCTGACGGCGCGCGTCGAGGAAATTCGCAAGCTCAGCCCCGACGTGGGCGCCAAGCCGCCGTCGATAACGCGTCTGCCGTATTTTTGCGCCGGTTGCCCGCATAACTCCTCGACTAAAATTCCCGAAGGCAGCCGCGCGCTGGCCGGCATCGGCTGTCATTACATGGTGCAGTGGATGGACCGCGACACCGCTCGATTCACACAGATGGGCGCCGAGGGTGCGAGCTGGATCGGTGAGGAGCCGTTCTCGACCCGCGAGCATGTTTTTCAGAACATTGGCGACGGCACGTATTTTCACTCCGGCCTGCTCGCCATCCGCGCTGCGGTAGGCGCGGACTCGAACATCACCTTCAAGATTCTCTACAACGACGCCGTGGCCATGACCGGCGGGCAGGGCGTCGACGGCCCGTTGAGCGTGCCGCAAATCGCGCGGCAAGTGCAGGCCGAGGGCGTTGCGCGCGTCGCGGTTGTGACCGATGAGCCGGACAAATACCGCGCGGGCGCTTTCGCATCGGACGTCAGGGTTTATCATCGCGACGATCTCGACACGGTGCAGCGTGAGCTGCGCGAGCTCAAAGGCACCACGGTGCTGGTCTACGATCAGACCTGCGCGGCGGAAAAACGCCGCCGCCGCAAACGCGGCGAGTATCCCGACCCAGCGAAGCGCGTGTTCATCAACGAAGCGGTGTGCGAGGGCTGTGGCGACTGCGGGATCAAGTCCAACTGTGTTGCGGTGCTGCCCAGGGAAACCGAGTTCGGGCGCAAGCGAGAGATCGATCAATCGGCGTGCAACAAGGATTTCTCCTGCCTGAACGGGTTTTGCCCGAGTTTCGTTACCGTGCACGGCGGCAGCTTGCGCAAGGGGGCGGACAATGCTCGACAGCCCGCCGTCGTGGACATGGTCTTGGCTGAGCCTGAGCTGCCTGCTCTCGCGACTCCTTACGGCATCGTAGTGACAGGCGTCGGCGGCACGGGCGTTATCACCATCGGCGCGCTCGTCGGCATGGCCGCACATCTCGAAGACAAGGGCTGCTCGATTCTGGACATGACCGGGCTTGCGCAAAAGGGTGGCGCGGTGATGAGCCACATCATCGTCGCGGCACAGCCTCGAAATATAACCACGACGCGCATCGCGGCCGGCGGTGCACAGTTGTTGCTGGGTTGCGATCTCGTGGTCACCGCCGGCAAAGAGGTGCTCAAGAGCGTACGCCAGGGCGTCACGCGCGTCGTCGCCAACAGTCACGAGGTCATGACTGGCGATTTCACGCGGGACGCGGACATGGAATTCCCTTCGCTGGGTTTGCGGCGCGCAATAGAAAGCGCTGCGGGTGCGGACAACTGCGACTTTCTGCCCGCGACACGGCTGGCCACGGCGCTGATCGGCGACTCCATCGCGACGAATCTGTTCATGCTGGGTTACGCCTGGCAACGGGGTCAGGTTCCGGTTTCTGCCGCGGCGCTCGCCCAGGCGATCGAGCTCAACGGCGTCGCTGTGGAAGCCAACAAGCAGGCCTTTTTGTGGGGCCGCCGCGCCGCGGTAGATCAAACAAACGTGGCCGGTTCGATCGCGCCGGACAGACCCTCGCGCTCGTCTGAAAGCCTGGACGATCTGGTCGAGCGGCGCGCGCGATTCCTGACCGAGTATCAGGATACCGCGTACGCCAGACGGTACCTTGAGCTGGTGGCGGAGGTGCGGGAGGTCGAGAACGAGAAGGTTAAGGGTCGCACCGAACTGAGCAAGGCGGTGGCGAGTTACTATTTCAAATTGCTCGCCTATAAAGATGAGTATGAAGTCGCGCGTCTGTACACCAATGGCGACTTCGTACGCCAACTCGAGGCGCGTTTCGAAGGCGACTTCAGTCTCGAGTTTCATCTCGCGCCGCCGCTACTGGCGCGCCGGGACCCCGCGACCGGAGAGCTCGGGAAACGGCGCTTTGGTCCATGGATGCTAGGCGCGTTCCGCTGGCTGGCGCGCTTTCGCGCCCTACGGGGCACGAAGCTTGATGTGTTTGGCTACACGGCCGAGCGGAAACGCGAACGACGGCTTGTTGCCGACTACGAGCGCATTGTCGAGGAGTTACTCGCGGGGCTCGATACGGAGAATCACCCGCTCGCGGTCGAGCTCGCTGAGCTGCCGGCGCACATTCGCGGCTTCGGTCATGTCAAGACGAGGAGCTTGTGCGATGTAGAGCGCAAGCAAGCCGACCTCCTTGCGGCCTATCGCACCGGCGAACCTTCTCGCGACGCGGCCTGAGTACGCCGCTCTGTGAGTGGTGGTAATTGGCGGATAGAATGTGAAATCTGCCACATTTTCCGACAGCTCCATGAACTATAATTGGTAGTCCGCACGGATTGTATGGCTGGATTCGCTCGAGCCGGACGCAGGGAACGCATCCGCCGCCGCGAGTTCCCCCGCAGGAGGGAGATATGGAGCGCACTCACCACGACCGTCCCGGTCCCCACTTTTACGAGCCTGCAAGGCTTCGCCGGCGCCGCCTGGTGTTTGGCGCGCTGGCTTTCGTTGTTTTTATTCTCTTGATCGGCGCGCAGCCCGCCAAGTCGGCTGTCTTTGCGTTCACCGTGGGGCTGATCACCGGTTAATACCGGGCCGCCGAAAGTCCCACCTCTCTACGAGAGTTCTGATTTGCAGGAGCGGCTTCAGCCGCGAATGGGGAAATCGCATGTTCTATTCGCGGCTGAAACCGCTCCTGCAAAAACCGCTTACCTGGTCGCCAGAGCCCGTACCGCAGCGTTAAAATCCCTCACCGCGGCAGACAGCGTCTGCACCGCGTCGTTGTGCGCCCGGGTCAGGGCCTGTTTCTCCGCACTCACATCGTCGCCGTACCTCACCGCCTGAATGTTCAGACAGGCGACATAGACGTTGATCTCCTTACTGAATCGCCGCACCGCCGCCTGCGCTTCCAGCAGCTCCTCGTGGGTTGCCTCCTCCGTGGGTTTCTCCGGGGCAATTGGCTCCGGGCATGCGGCGAGCACGGAC
>JBPCXK010000431.1:0-4225 GCA_051008635.1 Gammaproteobacteria bacterium | reverse complement strand
GGTCGGTAGCGAAGGCAAGCTGTTCGGTTCCGTGGGTCCCGGCGACATCGCCGAGGCGCTGCAGGCCCTGGGGCTGGAAATCGAAAAACGCGAGGTGCGTATGCCGACAGGCCCTCTGCGCCAGGTGGGCGAGTACGACATCGAGCTGGATCTGCACACCGACATCGTAGCTACCGTGAGGGTCAACGTCATCAGCGACGAGTAGGCCGGCATGGCTGAGTCGTTCGCCAGCCATGGACCGGGCGCCGCCGGCAGCGATGCGCTACGCGTGCCCCCGCACTCGGTCGAGGCCGAGCAGTCCGTGCTCGGTGGCTTGATGCTGGATAACACCGCCTGGGACCGGGTGGCCGATCGCGTCGCTGAGGGCGATTTTTATCTTTATGATCACCGTGTGGTCTTCCGCGCCATCGCGGAGCTTGCGGAAAAGAACCAACCATTCGACGTCGTCACGCTTTCCGACTGGCTGGAGCAACATAAAAAAGAGCTCAGCGACAGCAGTGTGCTCGCCTATCTCGGCACGCTTGCCAAGGACACGCCGAGCGCCGCCAACATCCGCGCCTACGCGGACATCGTGCGCGAGGGCGCCATTAAACGCCAGCTCATTACTGTCGGCACCGAAATCGCGGACAGCGGCTTCAACTCAGAGGGCGAAGACAGCAAGGCGCTGCTCGATCGTGCCGAGCAAAAGGTGTTCCAGATCGCCGATCGCGACGCGCGCGGCAGCACGGGTTTCCGCGGCATCACGACCATACTCGGGCGCACGGTCGAGCACATCGAAAAACTCTACGAACGCGGTGACCCGATCACGGGTGTCGCGACGGGTTTCGACGACTTCGACAAGAACACCGCCGGCCTGCAGCAGGGTGACCTGGTCATCGTTGCCGGCCGCCCCTCGATGGGCAAGACCAGCCTCGCGCTCAACATCGCGCAATACTGCGCGGTCAAACGCAAGGCGACGGTCGCGATTTTCAGCATGGAAATGCCTGGCGAGCAGATCGCCATGCGTTTTCTGTCGTCTCTCGGGCGCATCAATCAGCAACGCCTGCGAAGCGGCCAACTGCGCGACGACGACTGGCCGCGTTTCAGCAGTGCGGTCGCGATGCTCAACGAGGTGCCGATGTTCATCGACGACAGCGCCGCGCTCACGCCCACTGAGTTGCGTGCGCGTTCGCGGCGCTTGAAGCGCGAGCACGATCTCGGTTTGATCGTCGTCGACTACCTCCAGCTCATGCAGGTTCCGGGAACGGCCGAGAACCGCGCGACCGAGATCTCCGAAATCTCCCGTTCCCTCAAGGCCCTGGCGCGCGAGCTGAACTTGCCCATCGTCGCGCTCTCGCAGCTCAATCGAAGCCTCGAACAACGCACGGACAAACGGCCGGTGATGTCGGATCTTCGCGAGTGCGTGACCGGCGACACCCTGGTCGTGTGTGCCGACGGCATGCGCGTTCCTGTCAGCGAGCTGGTCGGCGAGCAACCGGAAGTCATCGCTGTTACTGCAAACGGTAAACTGGCGCGTTGTTTCAGCGACAAGGTCTGGCGCGTTGGACGTAAGCCGGTGTTCAAGGTCAGCTTGTCCAGCGGCCGTACCATTCGCTGCACGGGCGAACATCGTTTGTATGGGGCGCAAGGCTGGCGCACCGTCAACGACCTGAGCGCCGGTGACAGGTTGGGTACCGCGCGCGCGGTGCCGGAGCCGCAAGTGTGCGAGCATTGGAGCGATCAGCGCGTCGCGCTGTTGGGACAACTGATCGGTGACGGTAGCTATTTGAAGGGTCAGCCACTGCGTTACACGACGAGCTCAAACGAAAACAGCGAAATGGTAAGACGAGCGGCTGAAAGTGAATTCGGCGTGCGAGTCTCCCATCACCCGAGCAAAGGTAGCTGGCACCAACTCGTTTTCAGTGGCAACGGTAATCGTTGGCATCCACAAGGCGTCAATCGCTGGCTTAGAGAACTTGGCATCTTCGATCAGCGTTCACATCAAAAGCGAGTGCCCCGGGGCGCATTCCGTCTGTGCAACGTCCAAATCGGGCTACTGCTCAAGCACTTGTGGGCTACGGATGGCTCCATTCACGTGCGCAAACCAGGGCACAGAGGCAGCCACACGATCCACTATTCAACCAATAGCCAGATGCTGGCTTTTGATGTAGCGGCGTTGTTGCAGCGACTTGGCATCATTGGCCGAGTGAAAGAAACCCGCACGGCAGGCTATCGGCCTGGCTACTTAGTGTATGTGAGCGGCGCTGAGATGCAGCGTCGTTTTCTCGAGCAAGTCGGCGCTTTCGGCCCGAGGGAAAGTCAGGCGCGGCAGCTTGAAGAAGTGTTGTCTTCGACCATGCCTGACAACAACGTCGACAACGTACCGCAAGAAGTATTCACTTATGTTCGAGAGCAGATGGCGGCGCAAGGCATCTCGCATCGCCGAATGGCGCGAATGCGCGGGACCTCATACGGAGGCTCTGCGCACTTCAGTTTCGCGCCGTCGCGCGCGGTTGTCGGCGACTATGCCGAGTTGCTAGACGATGACTATCTCCGTGAGTTGGCAGACAGCGACGTGTTTTGGGACCGAATCGTCGCGATTGAGCCTGATGGGGAAGAAGATGTCTACGATCTCTCCGTTCCGGGCCCGGAGAGTTGGTTGGCGGACGGTATTGTCAGTCACAATTCCGGCGCTATCGAGCAGGATGCAGATTTGATCGCGTTTATCTATCGGGACGAAGTCTACAACGAAGACACGCCGGACAAGGGCACCGCCGAGATCATTGTCGGCAAGCAGCGTAATGGTCCGATTTTCACCACACGGCTGACTTTTCTCAGCGAGTTCACGAGCTTCGAGAACTACATCCCCGAGATTTACACTAACGAGAGCTTTTCATGACGCGTGCTGCGCGCGTTCGTATCGATCTCTCTGCTCTCAGTCACAACTTACAACGCGTAAAGCAGATCGCGCCCGATAGCCGGGTGTTGGCGATGGTCAAGGCCGACGCCTATGGTCACGGCATGATCGACGTGGCGCGGGCCTTGCAGGAAGCCGATGGTTTCGGTGTGGCCTTTGTCGCCGAGGGGCTGGCGCTGCGCGCGGCAGGCATCCGTAGCCCCATTGTGGTCATGCAGGGGTTTCGCGATCGGCAGGAGCTGGACGCGGCCATTGCACATCGGCTCGACGTGACAGTGCATGATCCTGAGCAGATCGCGTTGCTAAAGGCGGGGCCGCTCGAGGGGGAGCTGGGCCTGTGGCTGAAGATCGATACCGGCATGCACCGCATGGGCGTGCCGGCTGAAGAGGCCCCCCGGGTTTATCAGGAATTACGTGATCTGCCGAGTGTCGCCGGGCCGGTCACGCTGATGACGCATCTCGCCTGCGCAGACGATCTCGACGACAGCGCCACACCGCGTCAGATTCAGGCATTCGACAAGAGCGTCAAGGGTCTCGAAGGTCCGCAGAGTATCGCCAACTCCGCCGGTATCCTGGGCTGGCCCGGTAGTCACCGCGACTGGGTGCGCCCCGGCATCATGCTGTATGGGGTCTCACCGTTGCCCGGCAGCAACCGCCGGGATCATGACCTCAAACCGGGCATGACGCTAAGCGCCCCATTGAGTGCCGTTAAACAACTCCGCAGGGGCGATCGGATCGGTTACGGCGCGACCTGGACATGCCCGAGTGACATGACGGTCGGCGTAGTGTCGATTGGTTACGGAGACGGTTATCCACGCCATGCGCCCAGCGGCACGCCGGTCGTGGTCAACGGCCAACGCTCGCGATTGTTGGGCCGTGTGTCCATGGACACGATTACCATCAACCTTTCCGGGGTCGATGCACGGCGCGGTGACGAGGTGATTCTGTGGGGCGGGTCGCTGCCGGCGGAGGAGGTCGCCGAACAGGCGGGCACCATTGCCTACGAATTGTTCTGCGCAATGCGCAGCTGCGCGCACAAAGTCTGAGGTTTCCGGATTCGATTGCAGGAGCGGCTTTCCGAGGGACTCAACTACGTGAGCTGATGGGGTTCGCTGAAGCCGCTCCCACAAAACTACTGTAAAGCGCAACGACGCATATACCAGCCGGCAACGAGCTGTTATAATTTGCAAAACGTGACTCAGGGATGAGGAAATGTTGCCTTCGCATGACTCCCACGTAGAACCCACTCCCGATGCGGCGAACGACGCGGAAACGTTGTTGTGGGAGCGCGTCAAAGACGAACAGATCCACGGCGTTGCCTTCCACCAG
>JBPCXK010000430.1:0-4887 GCA_051008635.1 Gammaproteobacteria bacterium | reverse complement strand
GAGCTCCACCGTTACACGCACGCGGGCGGGGTCGGCAGGATCGACGCCAATAGCCGTCACGGCGCCGATCTTGATGCCGCGATAGCGCACATCCCCACCCAGACCCAGGCCCGCTACCGAACCATCGAAATAGATATCATACTGTGTGAACTCGCGGTCGAACTCGACCTTGGCGAGCCACACGACGAACGCGAAACCCGCAGCGATCACAGCGAGTACGAAACCGCCGATAAGCAAGTAGCTGGCACGCGTTTCCATGGTTTATTGCAACTCCGCTCGGGCCGGAGACGCGCCCGTAGCAGAGCGCGCGCGTGGACCGTGAAAGTATTCGCGCACCCACGGATGTCCGTGATGCAGCATTGTCTCCATCGGCCCGGTTATAAGAACTTTTTTCTCCGCCAGCACGGCAATGCGATCGCAGATCTCGTTCAAGCTGTCGAGATCGTGCGTAACCATGAAAACAGTAAGCCCCAACCTGCGTTGCAAGCCCTTGATGAGCTGATCAAAGGCGGCTGCGCCGATCGGATCAAGGCCCGCCGTCGGTTCGTCGAGAAAAACAATCTCCGGATCGAGCGCCAGGGCACGCGCGAGACCCGCACGCTTGCGCATACCGCCGGAGAGCTCGCTTGGATATTTAGCCCCTGCCTCGCGCGGAAGCCCGGCCATGCTGATTTTTACCGCGGCGAGATCGTTCATCAATTTACGCGGCAGCTTCAAATGCTCGCGCATCGGCACTTGCACGTTCTGCGCGACGGTCAGCGAGCTGAACAACGCACCGTCCTGAAACAAAATTCCCCACCGCGTCTCCGTCGCACGCCGCTCGGCGCGACCCAGACGGGACAAATTCACACCGAAAACTTCTACATCTCCAGCAGCGGGTCTGATCAGCCCGACTATCGCGCGCAACAACACCGACTTACCGGTGCCCGAACCGCCGACGATGCCGATAACCTCGCCGCGATAAACGTCGAGCTCGAGATCGTCGTGCACGACCTGTGTGCCGAACTGTGTGCGAAGACCGCGCACCCGTATGATCACTTCGGGCTCATTCACATCAAATTCCGATAAAGTTGAAGAAGATGGAGAACATCGCATCCACGACGATGACCAGAAAGATCGCCTCGACCACCGCGCGCGTCGTGTGCTGGCCCACGGACTCCGCGCTGCCCTTTACCTGCATACCTTCGTAACAACCCACAAGCGCAATAATGCCTGCAAAAAACGGCGCCTTGATGATGCCGACCCAGAAACTGCCCACGTCGAGGGCATCCCGTAGTCGCTCGATGTACTGCGCGGGTGAAATATCGAGTGCGAACCACACCATGAGCCCACCGCCGAGCAAGCCCATCATATCGGCAAAAAATGCGAGCATGGGCAGCGTGAGCACGAGCGCCAGCACTCTCGGCAACACCAATACATCCATGGGATCGAGGCCGAGCGTGCGCATGGCGTCGATCTCTTCGTTGGCCTTCATCGAGCCGAGCTGCGCTGTAAAGGCGCTACCGGAGCGGCCCGCGATAACGATGGCGGTCAATAGAATGCCGATCTCGCGCAATATCGACACGGCGATCAAATCGACGACGAAGACATCCGCGCCCAGACGTTGCAGTTGCGTCGCACCCTGATACGCGAGCACCACGCCAATCAGAAACGAAATCAGGCCGACGATGGGCAAAGCGTTGAATCCGACCTGTTCCATCTGATAAACGAGCGACGTCAGTCGCAGGCGCCACGGTCGCACAAGTGCGCGCCCAAATGCCGCCACAGCCTCGCCAAAGAAGGCGACAAAATCGCGCGTCAGCACAAGCGCAGACACGGTGACCTCGCCCACCTGCGCCATCACGCGCACCACCGTGTTGACCGGCGGCGGCGAGATCGGACAGGGCTGATCGTTGGCCGCCACGGTCTCGAGCATGGCTTTGTGCTCATGCCGCGCGCCGCGCACGCGTACGTCCTTGTTCTCTGACCGGAGGAATTTTACGGTGCGATAAATCAGCCACGCGCCGGCGGTATCCAGGGTCTCCACCGCCTCGACGTCTACTACGACGCGATCAACCGAGAGCCCGACCAGCCGATTCAATTCACCATCGAGCCGGCCTGCATTGTTGACGTTCCAGCAACCTCCGGCCCGCAATACGGCGCCGTCCGCTTGACTCCCCAACTCGACCCAGCCAGCCTGAGTTTCCATGATTGGCCTTGTAGCATGGGCCGCTGTGACCGCACAATCCCCGGGCAACCCCGCGGTACCGGCTTATGATCTGCACGGACAGCTCGCAGGTACGCCCTGGGGGGAATCGCTTTCCACCGTTTCCCGGTCGCCTCGACGACGACTAGCCCGCATTCGGGAGGGTACCGGGCGTAGGGCCTCAAAGCGCTTCGGGCCCGGCGCTATTTTGTTACCGGGCCGGTCAACGTCTTCAAAAATGCCACGAGCTGACCGATTTGCTCTGGTGTTAGCGCCAGCGGGTTTAGCTCTTGGTGGCCGAGACGACGTTTTGGCGCGGTGCGGTAGTGGTCTAACACCTCTTCCAAAGTCGCGAACCGGCCGTCGTGCATATAGGGCGCGGTTTCTGCGACATTACGCAGCGTTGGGACTTTGAACGCACCGGGCAATTCCCTGCCGCGAGTTTTGATGAAATCGAGCTCGCGGCATTGTTCGGGCTCGGCATCGCTGTACGGTCCTAAGCAATTGAACGGGTCGTCCAGCGCTTGCGGCGCTCCTTGGGAGCGGCCGAAATCGTATTTCCGAACCCCACGCTTCAATTCGATCAATCCAATGTTGTGAAATCCGAAATTGGTAAACAGCGGCCCGTTGTGACAGCGCGTGCATTGCGCCTCCTCGCTAATAAAAATCTTGAGGCCCGCGATTTCCTCGGTCGTTAATGCGGACGGATCGGCAGGCTCAACGCTTTTCTGCGCGAGCAACGTTGCGACGTATTTGTCGAACCGCGATGCCTGCGGCAGCAAAGTGCGCTCGAACGCCGCCAGCGCCTTACCAACCTGCGCGAATGCCATAGCCACTGCATTCTCATCAGCGCCGTTCTCTGGCAGACGACCGAACAGCCCTTCGTAGATAACACGATAGTCGTCGTCTTCGGCAATCAGTTGCAGCACCCGGAGCCGATCAAAACCCATCTCGATGGGCGTTTCAAACGGCACCAAGGCTTGCGCCCACTGGCTGTCGCGGCGACCGTCCCAGTAGAACCACGGGCTGTATGCAGCGCCCAGCAGACTCGGGGCGCCGCGCGGCGTTTGCCCAATTCCGGTGGAAACGGCCAGGCCGTCGGTGAAATAGCGTTCCGGTTGATGACAGGTAGCGCACGCCACCTTGCCATTGATGCTGAATCGGGTGTCGAAAAACACCCGGCGGCCGAGGTCTGCCGCGCGGCTATCATCTGCCACCCGGTTGGAGGAGTCTGGCGGAACCTGGGCGAGCGTCTCTATCCACAACGAACGCAGCGCTCTCAAATCACTGGCGGTCCAGTCCGTTGGTGCCCCCGTTTGCTCGGCATGGGCTGGCCACGGCAAAACACCGCACAGCACGGCCAGCGCTGCGGCCCCGCGCAACAGTCGGTGCACTAAGGTTCTAGCACCAGATTGAAACTCACGATATCTTTCTTTTCCCCAGCCGCTATACCAAATGCCAGTTGCCACCAGCCACTCATGCTGAACTTGATCCCTTCGAGCGCGTAGGTCCCGGGTTCCGGTTCGCCGGTGACTTTTGGTACCGTCGGGAAGCCGTGGTTGTGTAGCGGCATTCCGCCGAAAAACTGGAGCTCGGCACCGATGACCGGCTCGCCATCCGGTGTTATCACCCGCACTGACCAATCGTGAAGTTGATTGAACGGCAGCGGTTGCCGTTGGCTGTTGATAGTGACATTGAACAGGCCCTGCTCGGATGCCTTGCTGGTCTGCGTATCGTGCTCGACAGGCAATCCCTGGGCGTTCAACTCCAACCTGCCGGCATCGAAATCATTTTGCAGCCGTTGCCAACGCTCCATAAACACGGCTTCTTCGGGCGAGTATTGGGCATACAGTGCGCCATCGAGCAGGATTGCGACCAACGCAAACAACGTCAGAATCGTTTTCAAGGCCGTGTGCATCTTGCATTTATGAGAACGCCGCAAGCCCGAGCGGCTTGCGGCGTTGGTTCGCGAACGACTTAGTCATTCTCGTCGTTGTCATCCTCGTCGTCATCATCATCGTCATCGCGTTGGCTGGCCCGCACACTCAGCATGAACAGTCCACGGTCCATGCTGCTGACGCCGATCACACTGCGACGCACGAAGAAAGAATAGTTACTCCAGGTTCCGCCCTCGAACGTCGCATTGTCGTTCTCGGGATACATATCGAAAAACGCCACCTCGTCAAGATGCCCCTGCCTTAGGTTCGACCGGCGGCTGTCGAAAACCCGCAGCCCGGAAGTGTAGTTCGATGCGTAAGCGCGGCGTCCCCGAGTGTACATATTATGATCTATCGAGGTAGCGCCGTTGGTCGAGTCGCCGACAAATTTCGGGCTGTCGAGATCGGTCATATCCCAAATCCGCGTGTTGGTCGTTGCTACGGTACCGAAAAACTCATCCAGCTCGTCATTGTGTAGATAAAAACGCCGATCACCGGTCAACCAACCCTGGTGGCTGTAACCAAAGCCGTCGCCGTATGGGCTATTGCTGATTTCCACCACGTTGTTTTTGTCGGTGACATCGATGATCGAGATCGAGTTGATAAAGGGACTATCCGCGGTGCCCGTATTCGCTGAAGCGCAGAAACAGATCTCGTGACCCCAATAGGCGGAATCAGGGCCATAGTAGTTGACGCATTGCGCATCATGGATATAGCCGCGCTCGGCATAACAACCGGCATCGGTTGGTTCCGAAGGTCTGCGGA
>JBPCXK010000429.1:0-5357 GCA_051008635.1 Gammaproteobacteria bacterium | reverse complement strand
GGTCTGCTGTGGGGCGCAGCGCGCTGGCGCAAGTCGGAGCAGACCACCGGCGACAACGAGTCTCGACACGACACCATAAAACTTGCCGGCGGGGTTTCATCAAGCTCGGCAAACGCAAAATCGTTATCGCCGACCTGGAACGTCTGCGCGCAACGACGTATCCGCCCAGGAAAACCGCTGGTTCCTGATCACATGAAATAGCATCTTCCCGCTAAGCGGACAACAATCGCCGCTCGACAGATACGCAGAGAGTCACCTCCCATATGCGTAAATCCTCCCTGTCCTTCCTCTTCAAACGGAGGGGACTGTGTAGTGGGCTTTGTACAAGCCTGCGAAGTAGCGGTGTTTTACGCTTACTCGCTTGTCGCAGTTGCAAGCGGGTGCTTCGTTATCACATATTCGGCCACCGGCGTGCCGCCGATCAGGTGTTCCTGGATGATTCTTTCCAGGACCTCCGGCGTGCATGAGTGATACCACACGCCGTCTGGATAGACCAAAGCTACCGGCCCCTGAGTGCAAATCTGCAGACAATTCGCCTTCGTTCGATAAATCCCACCCTCTTTAACCAGCCCGAGTTCTTTGAGCCGGCTTTTCAGAAAAGCCCACGACTCGAGACTCTTGTCACGCGCGGAACACTTGGGCTTGGCTTGATCACAGCATAGAAAGATATGCCGTTGTATCCGGTCGATCTTGAGATCATCGACGGCTTCCGCGAGGTATTTGTCTCGCAGCGCTGTTCGGCGTGCTTCGTTGTTCACAAATAAGCGGCTCCGTTTCTACTGGAGTATCCGATGTCGGCGATCGGGATTATGTCAGATTGTTGACTGACGCGAACCGTGCCGCAGCGGGTTTCTCCAACACCATTCGTGCGCGGCTCGCCCCTCGCTACGAAACGATTGAAACGAATTCTGCGCCTCGTGGATATAGCGCGGAAACATCCCGTCACAAGGACGAAAACGAAATCCCGACGCAGTTCCGGTCGATGACCTGAAAAAAGTCACGTGGAGTCGTATTTTGACTTACCAAAACGCAGCGGAGCTGAGTGAGAAATGATTCGGCCCGGTGGCGGGCAAGGTCAGTTGTCTCAAAAACGGACATTGCTGGCATCAAAAAGTCCTCGAGCCTTGCGATCCCGCGTCTGTCTGCTAGACTCAAGGGATAGGCGTCCGTCGCCATGAAACACCCCAAATCGGGTGCCTTCCCTTCCCGAAATGCGGCGGAATTGTGCGCCAATCGCGCACGGGCTCAGAGACGGAACTGAGGGCCAGTACCCCTCACCGACCGAACCCAAGTTACGCTA
Source organism: Gammaproteobacteria bacterium (assembly GCA_051008635.1). Taxonomy (GTDB): domain Bacteria; phylum Pseudomonadota; class Gammaproteobacteria; order JBPCXK01; family JBPCXK01; genus JBPCXK01. The sequence continues at coordinate 4,057 of JBPCXK010000429.1, read as the reverse complement.
ATGGACTAGCACTTTCGGGCGACGGACGCCGCCGCAAAAAGGCCGTGAACCCCACCCCGGGAACACGGCCTTTCGGGTTTTGCGCAAAGCGACTCAGGCGCAGCAGGGAGGGCACATCATGATCGCATTCGGCCAACTACTGCTGTTCATGAGTCGGGTGCGCGGTCATCATCGGCGCTCCCGGTCTTGATACCCGAAACGCGATGACGAAGGCGAGAGGGTGCGCATTGTTTCCAATACCCCTGCAGTGCTCGTCCTGGAACACAGACCTATCGTACGGTTACGGACCCTTGGGCTCCCATAACTCTATCGGATTTCCTTCGGGATCATGCAGGCGCGCAAATTGACCGTTGGGGTAATTTTCCGCATCCATTTCTACCTCGATGCCGGATTCGCGCAGCTGTGAAACCATTGCATCAAGATTGTTGACACGGAAGTTGACCATCCACATCTGGCTTTCTCTGCCGAAGTACTCCGTCTCAGCTGAGAATGGAGCAAAAACAGTTGGCCCAGCCTCCTGATGCCAAGGCGACGCATCATAGCTCTCCGGAGCCAGATTGATGCCAAGATGTTTCTGGTACCAACCACTGAGCCCCTTGGGGTCGGCTGATCGGAAAAATAGGCCACCTATCCCGGTAACTCGTTCCATTTCCTCTCCTCGGTTGCCTATCGCAGAGATGAGTGTTTCCACCAAACCACCCCTCCAACAATAAGCAAAACAAGAATGCTTACCGCTGACGCTATCCGCATTAGCACGGTCCGTTCGGACAAATATCGCATGCGCGAGCGAGATCCAACAGCTCCGATCTCAAAGCCTTCCGGAGTTCAGACTCACCAACGTATACGTTAACGCTGGCGTAAGTGCGGGCGAGGATCGCGCTCGCCCGCAGCTCACCGCTTGCCGGCCCAGCGGCCGGTGACAACCCAATCTAAATCTATATATCTTCTATAGTAGACAGTGTCTCGAACGGACCGGGCTCGTTCAACTACCGGATAAAGTCGCGGCTGCGCGCGACTTATCCTTGTTCGTTCGCTAGGGTTCGATCGCGCAATTGTCGTCCCGCTGAGTTCCCATGGCTGACGACCCCGCCCTGGCTATGGCCTCTTGCTTCTTCTCCTGAGACTGATTCCAAGCGTAGTACCTCGAATACGCCGCCTCCAGACGTCATCTGGCGTGAGTCGGCTAATATCTACAGGCACGAGCGGTTCCTAGTCTGTACAACGCTTACTTCAGGCGCGCGGCGTCAGCCGCGTCGCCTGGAAGCACTGGTTAGAGTTTCGTTCACCGTATCTGATGGCCAAACGTAATTTTGTTCCCATCCGGGTCCGCTATAGAAAATTCTTTCATCCCCCAAGTTTGTTCCACTGGCTGTATTCTCAATGATGGGTATCTGTCACGTTCGTCCGTATTGAGACCGTTGGCAACAAATCTATGATATAGAGTATCAACGTCATCTACACGCACATAAAGCACATTGCCAAAAACACCATCTCCGCTATGAGATGAAAGATGAACTAAACATCCGTCCCGCTCAATCAGCGAATACTTCGACATGAACGCGGTCGGATCAGTATCGGGTGCGTGAACGACCACGAAATCCAAGATCCTCGTATAAAACTCCAGCGACTGCGAAATGTCACTACATCTTTTGAAGGGCTCAATTGCCATAACCTTCCAAAAACTCTAACGCCTGGCTAAGGGGCGCGCTGCTTGCTGCGCGTTCTCTTGAGCCACTGGTTAGGTGCGCGTTGTGCCTCCATTTTAGACCTAGTCTGCTAACTACGTTGAAATGCCAGGTGCGCCCCAAGTCCTACCAGCAGGCTGCCACCAATACACTCCATGATCCGACCGGTACGCGGTGTGCGTCGAAAACCCTCTACAATGGCCCCAGCAAACCAAACGCAAAGAAGGTCCGCCGAAGAGAACGCGAGGTTCACGACCGTGCCGAGAACCATCAGCTGAACCCAGACCGGGAGGCTCCCTGCGGGTTCGACGAACTGTGGCAGAAACGCAAGAAAGAATATGGCCGTTTTCGGGTTGAGTACCTCAACCGCAATGCTTTCCAGGAAGGCGTGCCGAGCAGACTTGGCTCGACCAGATGTAACAAGACGTGTCGATGATTCCGATTTTGTGGCGCTGTGAATCATGGCCAGTCCCAACCAAACAAGGTAAATGGCACCTACGACTTTTACCGCCACGTACAGCGCCGGAATCACGTGAAACAGCACCGAAAGTCCCCCCGCTGCGGCCACGACATGTACATAGCCACCAAGATGAATTCCGAGAGACGCCTTTAGCCCGGCGGTGCGGCCGCGCGCCACTGTCTGCGCAGCAGCGTAGAGCATAGAGGGGCCTGGCATGTAGGCGAATAGGGCTGTTGCGGCAAGGAACGCGAGCAAGAGATCAGGCGATGACATGTTTGAGTGCTCTCAGAGGCCAACAGATAACGTCAATCTTCTCATAGGTTGGAAATTCCGCGGAGTCGTCGCTGCAGCCGAACGCGAAGCTCAGCCGTCGCCGTAGGCGGTCGGCTGCAGCGCCCGGTCGATTTTCGAGTTCAAATCGTTAGATCTTTCATGATCTGTCCTCGAAAAAGGCAGAATGTAGTTTGTTTACAACTGGCTGCATGTTCAATCAGGAAGTTCAGTTACTACCTCGGTTTTAAACTGAGTTGGCAATAAAACATTGCTCGTGTGATTGATGATGCGTTTTTGTTAACTGCGCTGCATTGCCTGGTTATGCTGCTCACGGCTCATACCGGAAGTGTCCCGTGATCTCGTACTTGAAAAGAATATCCTCATGCTTTGGTCCAGCGCCAATGTTGTGTACTACGAAGGGCGTCGCTGTGTCCGGGCCGCGATGATCCGTAACGATTCCAATGTGGGGTAGATTGCCAGGCAGCATCCAGGTTACAAGATCGCCGGGCCGATAGTCTTCAGGGCTCTGGGTTATGGGTATTGATGTGCCTTTGCGCCCAAAGAATACCTGCAGGTTCGGTACGCGACGATGGTCGATGTTGGTGTCCGGTGCGGCAAGGCCCCATATGCGCCGGGACGGATAGGCCTCAAAGTTTAGCGCTATGTCCTCGTGAACTTCGCGTTGAAGGTCGATGCCGAGTTTGTGATAACTGCGGATTAGCACGTCCGTGCAGACGCCCCTATCGGACGGAATATCACCACCGGGATATTCGATGGCATAATATGAACCGTCGTACTCAATTTCGTGCGTCGTCCGCTCGATTGCAGCTTGTACTAGTCGATCCGAAAAGGAATCGGCTGCTGCAGGCACGCCACCCAAGGTGATGAGAAACGCCGAGAGCTTGGTAAACAGCTTAACCGGCAGCATAACGCTCGCTTGCGGGGCGCGGCGTCAGCCGCGTCCGGCGCAGGCCGTAGGCCGGAGCAAACTCGATGCTCTTGTTATGTGACCGTTCTATCCGCGCCATTCCATATGCCCGTCTTCATAAAAACGAACTGCCCGGATTTCATGCGAGCTTCCATCTTTCCATTCCACACTCCATTTCCCATCTCTATCTAACTGTAGGTCGTCCACGGTTAAGCCGAGTTCTACGAGCTTCTTCTCCCAGAGCATGTCTTCACCTTCCTCTGACAACTCCATCTCATCGAGCCCCAGATCGAAGGAAAGCATGGTAGTAACACCCACTAACTTCGATTCGAGTTTTTTGTCAACAAACTCCACTCTGCTCGATGCCCATGGAGTGGCGTAACCCACGTCATATAGACGGGCTACGTAGTCTCCTTCAAAGAGTAGTTTTTCTGGAGCGATCATGATGTCACATAACGTTAAGCTAACGGGCGCGCGGCTTTGTGCGCGTCCCGGTTGGACGGCGGACTCATCGAAGGCGCAACCGTCCTACAACTGGCAAATGATCGGAGAGCTTGATGTCCACGACGCCACCCTCTACGAGTTGAAACTGTGAGTTGTACAGGACCCAGTCAAGAGTACGCGTTGGCGCCTGGGCCGGAAAGGTCTTGGCAGTCCCGTTTGTTTCTGGAACTGTCTTGAAACCTTCCAAATTCGCAAGCGTGTGCAGGA
>JBPCXK010000428.1:0-3793 GCA_051008635.1 Gammaproteobacteria bacterium | reverse complement strand
GCCAGGGAGTCAATAGTTAGAGCTTGGTCTGGTCCGAAGGAGGGCACCGGTCAGGCAAACCCAGTCAAAAAGCTGGCACCAGTAAATGAATGTCCTGCATAAGCAGGACATTTTGTGGAATATCAAGGAGTCAGACTCCTTGATATTCCCAAAGTAAACGAAGGCCGCGAGAGCCAGTTCTCGCGGCCGATATCGACACTACAGGGAAATCTCCGCGTGGACCTGCGGCATTCTCACGACGTTCGGTTGACGAAGTGGGAGTGATTGAAAAAAAGTGTAGACGTCGACCTCTCGGTCGCACGTAAGGACGGTTTGACTGCTCACAGCTATCACCTCGTCCTCAGGCCAGATTGAGACCGGGAGCCGATTAATCTCGAGCTGTTTTAGCCAGCCGAGAAAACATTGGAAGTCGTCATCGCACCCAGTCGTCGTGCCTACGACTGGGTGCGATCGTATCTTGCTCCAAGCCAACGCGTCGTCGATGGGGACCAACACCTGTGGGAGATCCGGATGCTCTGCGGGCAATATCCATAGCATGTGGCTTCCTTTCCGTGGAATCGGGCCGCTACCGTGGCGAGGTAAACTTCGGGCCTGTTCTGGCTGCGCCAGGCATCGTCGGCCGGTGTGGATGCGATTGGACGTCAAGAAGTCTAACAAAGGCGAAGCTTGCTGGCTATGGCCCAGGACGGCAAACCGACAAAGAGAGACCTACACCATAGCAACGAACGGCGCCGGGGAGTCAATAGTCAGAGCTTCGCCTGGCCCGAAGGGGGGACACCCGTCAGGCAACCCCAGTCAAAGCTGACACCAGTAAACGATTGTCCTGCCTGTGCAGGACACCTTGTGTAACACTGTTGCGGATTGCCTTCGGGCGCTGCGTGTTCGCGCCTGTGCGTTTCGTTGCTCTAAATCAACGATACGGATTCTCCTGCGCCAGCACCTCGTTTATGCCGTCCACCAGCCTGTGCGTAAGCTTGTCGATCACGGCGTCGTCCCTGCTGTCTTTGATTGCGCCTTCCAGCTTCGAGGCGTGGTAGTGAAGGCGCTCCGCCGAGCAGTATTTGGCGCCGCCGCTGATCTTGTGCGCGATCTCCTTGATGAAACCGGTGTCGTTGCCGTCCGACATGAGCTGCATCTTCTTGGTTTTCAGATCTACGATGAGCATATTGTAAAGCTCGTGTGAGAGCTGTTTGTTGCCGCCCGAGATGCGAATCGCGTTGGTGATGTCGATGATCGGCAGTTCGGCTGAATCCGCGTCCTGATCGCTTATCTGAAGCGCCGGGATCTCGGTCTCCGTGTCGTTGACGATGTTGAGCACCGTGCTGACGAGCTTGCGCTCCGTGACCGGCTTGATCAGACAGGTATCGAAACCCTGGCTGATGTAGTTGTTCACAGAGTTCGAACTTGCATCGGCGGTCACCGCGATGATCGGAACGTCCGGTGTTTGCGCTTTGATGGTCTGCATCGCGGTAATGCCATCGGTCTTCGGCATGTGGACATCCATTACGATCAGATCAAAATCTTCCCTTTTGGCCAGCTCGATAGCCGACTCGCCGTCGTTTGCCAGCTCGTACGAGCCGCCGTTGCGCGTGACGTAGACCTGCATGAGGCGTTGATTGATATCGTTGTCATCAGCTATCAATAGCCTGATGTCTTCCAGGCTGTTGGTCGTTGAGAGCTCGCTGGTGTAGGAGTGGATAGTTGTTGTCGTGGTCGGTGCGTCGCCATCCGTTCCCTTGGCGCTGTCGCGGATGTGGTTGAACAGATGATAGGGCGTCACGACGTTGTTCACGTGATGGAAACCGGTGATGGACGAAAGATCTTCGTAGTAGTGCGTATTATGAAGAAAGAACTTGATCGCGTTGTCGGAGGCCAGATGGTTCATCGATATCTGCAAGTCCGTATCGATGTCGTTGCGATTCAGGTAGTACAGGACGAGATCGTACTTGCCCGAAGAAAACTCCTTGATGAAAGTTTCTATGTTGTCGGTGATCTTTGCCGGAAAGCCCCAGGCGCTCAACATATCGCTGCTGTAGTCCATGCGATCCCTGTGTCGATCGTAAACCAGGGTGTTGAGCGGGTTGATACCGGCATCCTCATGGTAAGTGACTGCGTCGCGCACGGTAAGCGGTATCGTGAACCAGAACGTGCTGCCTTTGTTGACCCGGCTGCTGTAGCCGATCGCGCCATCGAGCTTTTCGACAAAGTATTTCGTTATCGACAGACCCAGGCCGGTACCCGTGTATTCGCGGGTTAGCGAATCGTCGCGCTGCACGAATGGCTCGAAAATGTGGTCGTCGGAGTCGTCGATGCCGATGCCGGTATCGATCACCCTGAATTCGAGACAGGTATCCTCCGCATCGTCTGCCTCACGATAATAAACCTCCAGGGCGATATGACCTTTGTCCGTGAACTTTATGGCGTTGCTGACGAGGTTGATGATGGCTTGCTTGATCCGCAGCGGATCGCTGTGAATGAGCACCGGCACACGGGGGTCGATGTAGAGCAGGAAATCGAGGTATTTGTCGTACGCCGTCTTGTTTAGCAGATTGACCACGTCGTCGATCAGCTCATAAATGTTGAAATCCAGCGTATCGATTTTCAGCTCGCCGGATTCTATCTTCGAGTAATCCAGTATTTCGTTGATGAGCACCAGCAGATCGGACGCCGAGCGTCGGATGGTTTTGAGATAGTCGACGTGTTCGGTGTCCTTCACGGCGTCGCCCAGCAGGTCCGTAAACCCCAGAATTGCGTTCATCGGCGTGCGCAGCTCGTGGCTCATGTTGGCAAGGAAACGCGATTTGGCGATGTTGGCCTCCTCGGCGCGCGAGCGGGCGACTTCCAGCTCGTAATTCTTTTCGTTGATCTGCGTGATCTTTTTCCTCAGTTCCTGGGTCGCGTTACGGGTCTCCAGCGCCATGCGTTTGTGTGAGTTCTGTATGGTTTCCGCCATCTGGTTGATGCCGGTTTGCAACGACCCGATCTCGCCGCCCGAGGATTGCTCGGCGCGCGCGCCCAGGTCGCCGCCCTGGATGTTGTTGACCATGCTCGTGAGCAGCTCTATCGGTCGCGAAATCGTGCGCGCAACATAGAGCGCAAACAGCGTAGCCAACAGCAGCAATGCGACTATGGCGAGCGCGCTGTTGGTGATCAGCTCTGTCTGACGGTAGTTTTTCGGCTGCTGCGTAAGCATTATGCGCACCATGCCAATGCGTTGCTTCTCGACGTCGCTGCTGGCTGTCTCGCCGATGTCCGTGAGCAGGATGTCGTTGTCGAAGGTAAGGTTTTTCTTTGCGAACAGTCGTTCGGAAACCCGCTGTATGAGATTGTTGGGCTCGAAGGTCCAGAAGTCGTCGCGCTCGGTTTTGTACAGCACCGAGCCCTCGGCATTGCTAATCGACACCGATACCACGTCCGGCGCCGTCAGCGTGCTGTCGGCGAGATACCGTAAAATGGGAATATTGCCGGTTGTTACGCCGTATTCCGCGGCCGGCGCAAAGTGGCGGGCGATCGCCTCGCCGCGCTGTGTGATCTGCCGATCGAGGTATTTGACCCCCCGATAAGTCGTGTAAACGCCCATCACCAGCGCCAGGCCGATCGCCGGCACCAGCGCCAGGAATAACAGTTTGTACCTTACTTTCCTTGGCGCCATTGTTCTGCCTTTGTGGTGTCGTTGACCCAGACGAATTTCGCGCGTGAGGCGGCCGGCCGCATGCCGGGCGCTCGTAGCATGTCTATAGATTTTACTCCCGAAACGCGTGTTTCCAAAGGGGCTCCCAGGGCAGCGTAAGCC
>JBPCXK010000427.1:0-2773 GCA_051008635.1 Gammaproteobacteria bacterium | reverse complement strand
GGATGCGCTGGTAAGAAAAGCCTCACGCGCACGCAACGCCTCGTCCACCGTAAACGCGCGTTCCTGCACTCGAATCTGGGCCACCTCGCACAGCCTGAGCACAGCCGCACGAGTAATACCGTGAAGAATCTCGTTGCTGAGGTGACGGGTAACCAGCACGCCATCTTCGCCAACGATGTAAGCGTTGTTTGAGGTTCCCTCGGTCACATAGCCGTCTTCGACCATCCAGGCGTCGTCTGCGCCGGCCTCCAGTGCAGCCTGCTTGGCCATCGAGGGCGCCAACAAACCTACGGTCTTGATGTCTCTTCGTTTCCAGCGGATATCCGGCACCGTGATGACGGCAATACCGCGTTGTGCAAGCGGGCTATCGATAAGGGACTTGGCCTGGGTGAACATCACCAGACTTGGCTTTGCGTCGGTGGGGAATCCGAAATCACGCTCGGCCGCTCCGCGTGTCACTTGCAGGTACACTACGCCTTCCTGCAAATTATTGCGGGCAATGAGCTCCTGTTGAATCGTTACCACGTCGGCGGTAGCCACCGCATCGGCCATCTTCAGCTCGCTCAGAGAGCGTTCCAGACGGGCGAGATGGGCTTCATTGTCGATCAGCCCGCCGCGCAATACGGACCAGAGTTCGTACACACCGTCCGCAAACAAAAAGCCGCGGTCGAATATGGACACTCGCGCTTCAGTGTCCGCAACGTACTCACCGTTTACATAGACGATGCGGGTCATCGTTTATCCTCTGGGCTATCCCCAAAGCGCAGCGGTGGGCGGATAGATGCTGCTGCCCTCGAAGTGCAAACCGTCCTCGCGGTCGCGGGCCAGCAGCAGTGGACCATCGAGGTCGACCACTGCTACGTTTTGCGCCAGCACCACAGCGGGCGCCATGGCAAGCGAGGTGGAAATCATGCATCCCACCATGATGCCAAGCCCCGCCTTACGTGCTTGATCGCGCAACTGCAATGCTTCGGTGAGCCCGCCGGTTTTGTCCAGCTTAATGTTGATCATGTCATAACGCCCATCGATAGCCGCCAAAGACGAGCGGTCATGACAGGATTCATCGGCGCAAACGGGTATTGGCCGCGGCAGCTCGGCCAACGCTTCATCGGCCTCCGCCGGGAGGGGTTGCTCCACCATGGTCACGCCCAACCGCGCCAGCTCAGGCATCAACTCGCTATAGCTCTGCGGTGTCCAACCCTCGTTTGCGTCGACGATGAGACGCGCCTTCGGGGCCGCCTCTCGAACCGCGGCGACCCGGTCCAGATCATCCGCGCCGCCCAGCTTGATCTTCAGCAGCGGCACGTGCGCATGGGTGCGGGCCGCATTGCGCATCACATCCGGGTCTTCTAAAGACAAGGTAAATGCGGTCGTGACCGGCTTGGGCGGCTGCAAGCCGGCGAGCTCCCACACTCGTTTGCCGCTGCGCTTCGCCTCGAGGTCCCACAGGGCGCTATCCAACGCGTTACGCGCCGCGCCCGCCTCCAGAAGCTCCTGCAAGCGCGCACGGCCCAGCCCGTTTGTTACATGCCCGGACATCCCGTCGAGCAGGGACGTCACGCCATCGACAGATTCGCTGTAGTGTGCGTAGGGCACGCATTCCCCGCGTCCCGTGAACGCGCCATCGCGCACTTCCACGACGACGACATCGGCTTCGGTTTTGCGGCCGCGTGCGATCGCAAAACTTCCGCTAATGGGCCACGATTCCTGCCGTAGCGAAAGTTGCATCAGCCAATGAGCTGGTCGACGACACGACCCACTCCATCCCTTACCGGATCAACCGCGGGCAACCGTACCCTCTCTTCCACCTCGTCCAGATAGCGTCTGGCCCCACCGGCTTGCAGCGCCGAGGTGTTCACGCAAACCCCTACGAACTCGGCGTTGGAGTTGGTCAAGCGGGCCGCTCGCACATGGGCATCCATGCAATCCTCGACGTCGGGAATGGGATACTCGGGGAGGCCGCGCATGTGCTCGCGGGTCGGTTCATGGCAAAGCACCAGCGCATCGGGTTGCGCGCCGTGGATCAGCCCCATCGTGACCCCCGCAAACGACGGATGAAACAAAGAGCCCTGGCCTTCGATGAGATCCCAGTGATCTGCTTCGTTAGCCGGCGCCAACGTTTCCACGGCGCCGGAGATAAAATCCGCGACCACGGCATCGACCGAAACGCCCGAACCGGCAATCAGTATGCCGGTTTGGCCGGTCGCTCTAAAATCCGCCTTCATATCGCGGCTGAGCATTTCTTTTTCCAGCGCGAGCGCCGTGTACATTTTGCCGCAGGAGCAATCCGTGCCCACCGGCAACAGGCGCTTACCCGAGCGTTTTTTCCCACTGCCCACGGCGAAGCTCTGTGCCGGATGACGAACGTCGAAGAGCTGGCGGCCATGACGGTCGGCCGCTTCTTTCAGGCTTTGCACATCGGCCAACTTGTTGTGCAGGCCGGCGGCGACGTCCATGCCGCTCTCGACGGCATTGATCAACACCTCTACCCAATTGTCGGCGATAACGCCGCCGCGATTGGCGACGCCCACGACCAGTGTCTGTGCACTCGCCTTTCGGGCTTCGGTGATCGACAAATCGGGCAGGCCCGCGTCGGCGTTGCAGCCCGCCAACCGTAGTTGTCCCACGCAGTCCCGCGGGCGCCACTGTCGAATCCCTAACGCAACCTTGGCGGCCAAAGTGTCTGCGGCGTCTCCGAGAAACAAGAGGTAGGGGGTCTTCTGCATCTCAATACTCCCGGGGCGGCCGGCTCGAGCTCTTATCTTTGTATATC
>JBPCXK010000426.1:0-7995 GCA_051008635.1 Gammaproteobacteria bacterium | reverse complement strand
GCTTTACCCTTGGCTTTCTGGCGGTGTTATTGACGCAACGCATCGACCGCAGCCTCAGTCCCGCGGTTGTGCTGCTGGTTTTGGGGCTACCCATCGCCGACATCCTGGTGGTCCTGTACAAGCGTGTCAAGGGTGGCATGAACTGGTTTCGCGCGACCAGGAATCATATTCACCATCGCCTTCTGGAACTCGGTTTTGTCCATCATCACTCCGTCGTCATCATCTATTCCGTACAGACGTTGCTGGTAGTAGCGGCGATCTATCTGCGCCACGGCAACGATTGGGCGATCATTTTCCTGTACCTGGTCATATGTGTGGGCGTTTTCGCGCTCCTCGCCCTGGGCGAATCATCTGGCTGGCGACGGGGCCGCCGAAGCACTGCCGCGGCCAATGGGGACAGCTTGAACGGATCGCGTGACTACCTGTTGGTGGTTGCGCCGCGCCGTCTTCTGGACATGGCGTTGCCATTGTATCTGGTAGTCGGCGCATTGACGGCCAAAAGCGTGCCGATCGACTTTGGTTACACAGGTGCTGCTGTATTGGCGCTGCTGATTGGTGAGCGTTTGTTGAGCCGGAGCTTACGATCGACGGTTCACCGTGCGCTGATCTATGTTACGGCGGTATTCATTCTCTACCTGCACGGTAACTTTCCTCCTGTTGAGGCGCGCTGGCTGCAGCCGGTGGAGCTGACGTTTTTCGGCTTGATGGCGCTCGCCGTCGCAGCGTGCATCCGCTATTCACCCGGTCGGCGACAGTACGAATTTCATACTACGGCGCTGGATTTTCTGATGTTGTTTCTCATACCGATGGTAGTGCTGGTGTCGCTGACGCAATTGCAAACCGGCGAAAAAAGCCTGTTTGTCGTCAAGCTCGCGATTCTGCTCTACGCCTGCGAGCTGCAGGTTATCGAAAAGCGTCTGAAATGGAATCTGCTCACCCTCGCTATCATTGCCGCCGTGGGCATTGTTGCGTTCCGGGGCCTCGTCAACATCTGACGATAGTATTCACAGGGTCAGCGTAAGGCTGCCGGTTAGAGCGCCCGGCAGGCGCATGCTCGATGTCGAGCGGCTGCCGTAAGTGTTGGCCGACAGCAGATGCTGCCGCTCGCGGGTCAGCCCGGCGAGCTCGGTTCCCAGCGTCCGGTAAATGCTTTCGTCGAACCGCATCGCGTTAATGGGTGAGGCGAGCTTGCCATCCTCGACCCAAAAGCACGCGTAGCGCGTCATGCCGGTGATGCGGCATTTGCTGCGATCGGAGAAGTTGCAGTACCACAGATTGCTGAGCCACAGGCCATTGCCGAGCATATCGGCTACGTGCGTCTCATCGATATCGCCCGCCGCCATGTCGAGCGATTCGGGGAACTCGCTGCCGGCGTTGACCGGCACATCGTACTCGCGAGCGCTACGCGGGCTGACCAGGCAGTCTTTGTATTGGCCTCCGTCAATCAGACTCACGCGCGATGGCTTGATGAAGCCGCTGGCCGTGAACGCCGGCGCGAGCCCGACGGCTGTGGCCTCGCTGATACTGATTGCCGGATGCAGACGCCGGTCGCCGTCAATCATCTGCAATAGCGGCGTTTGCCGAGTGCGGTGACTCTTCAGCCCGAAGCCGCCCCAGTTCACCATGCCGATGAGCTCTTGCAGCGCAGCGGGCGCGATATATGAGCGGTATTTTCCGGGTGAGATCGATTTCGGCGTTTTGCCGAGCGTCTCCAGTTGTTCGCGCGCGGCTCTCATCCTGCCGTGCAACTCATCCGCATGCCATGTAACGCCTGCATAATTGGATTTGACCGCCCTGTCTTTTTTCACATAGCAGCTCCAATCGAACATGAAACTCGCGTTTTGATACCAGTTGCGCTGCCCCAGCGAGTTGGCGAAGCCGCGATACAAGGGCCCGGAAACCCAGATCCCGACCAGATCCAGCCCTTGTCCAGCGTCTACAATCTGTTGTATTGCATCATTGCTGGCGGGCAGGGTGTTATCGTGGACCGCCTCCGTGCATTGCACGTTCGTGGCGTACAAAAGATGTGGGTCGTCTTCCAGCGTGGCGCGCTGGCTGCGCAGGCGATCGATCAGTGGCGCGAGCGCGCGGCGGTCGTCGTCGATGTTACCGCTGAGATCGGCCACGCCCGGGGCGTGTTTGAGGCCGTTGATCAGGTCGATGTCGACCGTAAGTTGTCTGACATGTCCCGCCTGACCCACGCGGTTTTTGTTGAGTCGCACGAAGTCCGATTCCTCTGCCGCGAAATAGCAGGTAAAGATTTCGCCGGGCTTGAGCGAATCCTGTAAACATTCCGCGAGCTTGTCGAAGTAGGCGCGCACCGGGTGGGTCAGACACCGCCGCCGAATACTTCCACGTCGCGGAACAGGCACGCTGGTGAGGCGTGTCCGACGTAGATCGCCTGGTTTGGTTCGCCTTTGCCGCAGGTCGGCACCCCCATCGTCTTGTAACTGTCGAGGTCGCCAACCCCATCCAGACTGCGCCAGAAAGTAGCGGAGACACCCCGGTAGTTCGGGTTGCGCACGAGCTCTGTGAGCGCGCCGTTTTTTATCAAGCGCCCATACTCGCAACCAAACTGAAATTTGTTGCGACTGTCATCGATCGACCACGAACGGTTGGTGTCCATGAGCACGCCGTTTTCGACACGGGCGACGAGTTCTTCGAGAGAATTCTCGCCAGGTTCCACGTTGAGGTTTGCCATTCGGTCTATGGCGGGGCGGTTCCAGGCGCAAGCGCGCGCATTGGCGACGCCTGGCATGCGTGCACGGCTTTGTGACGTGGCGCCGCCGAGCGGGCGCTTGAGGATGCCTTTTTCGATGAGGAATTCGCGCTGTGCCGCGCTGCCCTCGTCGTCGAATCCATAGCTGGCCAACTGGCGCTCGTTCGACGGATCGAAGGTCACGTTGAGTAAGTCAGATCCGTAACGATAGCTGCCGAACATGTCCAGGCTCACGAAGCTGGTGCCTGCATAATTGCGCTCGTCGCCCAGAATCCGATCCAGTTCCAGCGGGTGTCCGATGCTCTCGTGAATCTGCAGCATCATTTGCTCGGGTAGCAACAACACGTCCATGGTGCCCTGCGGACAATCGTTTGCATGCAGCAGCTCGATGGCCTCGTTCGCAACGCGCTCCGGCGCTTCGTGAAAACGGATTCGCTCCAACTGTTCGAGCCCGCCCTGACACATGTCGTCGTAGCCGAAGCTGCGTTTTTGGGTCTCGCCACGATGGTTGGCGACGGCCGTAAGGCCAGGGGTAAGATATTCAAACGATTGCGAAATCCGCGCGCCCTCGCTGTTGGCGAGCAGGCTATCGGTAGCGCGGAAGCTGAGCGAGGCGGACCAGTCGACGATCACGCCGTCGGCCTTCAGGCGGCGGCTCGCGTCGTGCAGCAAGCTGATCTTGTCTGTCAGCCCGCGGTCATCCCACGGCTGCTCGACCGGACCGCGATAATCGGCGTAAGCGTCGGTGCGGCCCGGCATGGCTCCCCGAAACAACGAAAGGGTCGAGGTGCATCGCGCCCATTCCAATGCCCGTTCGGCCGCCTGCTTCAAGCCGGCGCGGCTCAGGTCGCTGGTCGCGGCATAGCCCATGCCGCGCTCGTGCGCGACAGTCAGCATCGCGCCCCGGCTGCTTTTGATGAACGTGGGCTGCAGAACATCTTGCCGGACAGTCAGCCACTCGCAGCGCTCGTCCACGAGCCGTAGTGACCAAAAATCGGCGCGCGGCGCGATTTCCTGAAACTTCCGAACAATGTCGCTGAACATGGTAGCGGCCAGGCTTTCTGTTATACTGTATATCTATACAGTCTCAATGGGCGCACAAATCATGTCCGGGTCCACGCGCGATCGTCTGGTGCAGATTGCCCGCAAGGGGCGCGGCGCGTTGAGCAACCCGGACGGCCGCTTCGAGTCGCAGACTCACGAGGCCTTCGATGACGGCTGGGACAGCGCCTGGCCGGAGCAAAAGCGCAAAACCCGGCTCGCGGTCGATCACGCAAAGACCGTCATCAGCCGCAACCGGTCACCCGACGTGCCGTTCGAGCAGTCGATCAACCCGTACCGCGGCTGTGAGCATGGCTGTATCTACTGCTTCGCCCGGCCGACCCATGCTTACCTTGGACTCTCACCTGGCCTCGATTTCGAGACGCGTCTGTTTTACAAGCCCGACGTCGCCGCCTTGCTGGAACGGGAGTTACGTAAGCCCGGCTACCGCTGTTCGACCATAACACTCGGCGCGAATACGGATTGCTACCAGCCGATCGAGCGAAAACTCAGGCTAACGCGTGAAATTCTACAGGTACTTTCGGCCTGCAACCATCCACTGGCGATTGTCAGCAAGTCCGCGTTGGTCGAGCGTGACATCGATATCCTGGCGCCGATGGCACAGCGCAACCTCGTGCAGGTCTATTTTTCGGTTACGACTCTGGATTCAGGACTCAGTCGGCGTATGGAGCCGCGCGCTACCGCGCCTGCGCGGCGGCTGGAGGGGTTGCGGCGCGTGGCTGCGGCCGGTATTCCCACCGGCGTGCTCGTGGCGCCGCTCATTCCCGCGCTGAATGACGCCGAGTTGGAGACGATCCTGGGGGCGTGCCGCGAAGCCGGCGCCGAAACCGCCGGCTACGTCACCTTGCGTCTGCCACACGAGTTAAAGACATTGTTTCGCGAGTGGCTGGCCGAGCATGAGCCGCTCAAGGCTGCCAGGGTCCTGAAGCTCGTGCAGGATCTACACGGCGGCAAGGACTACGATTCGACTTTCGGCCACCGCAAACGCGGGAGCGGGGTCGTGGCGCGTGCGCTCGAGGACAGGTTCGCGCTGGCTTGCCGGCAGCTCGGCTTCAATCAGAGTCGCCGGCGCCTGGATTGCACGCAGTTTCGTCCGCCGACCGCTGAAGGCCCGCAGATGGACCTGGGGCTCGAGCAAGAATGACTTTCAGATTTCTCGACGCCTGTCCATCCCGTACGGCGGTGTTGCTCGTCGATGAAACAGGCTGTACTCGCCCTTCTCGTGCCTTGCCGCAACGCCCGGCTCAGAAGTCGCGGCTGGCTGCTGCGGGCCCAGCCAGTGCGAGGGATCGATCTCTTGGCGGCGTGAAAATGATGTCGTCCAGCTTGACGATCAAACGGCTCATCCATTCGCCGCCCTTGCGGTCGTTGCACAGTGCGACCGCGATGTAGCGTTTACCGTCGCGCTCGACGATTGCGCTGTCCGAGTGGTAGGTGCGCCAGGTGCCGGATTTGCGGAAGATCACAGAGCCGGGGCGTTCCTGCTCCAAACCCTTCACGAATTTGTGGTGCACGGCCGGATTGCCCATGATCTCTTTCATCTGCCGGCTGTACCGGGGCGAGACAAGGCGGCCGTTTTCGAGCAGGTAATAGAAGCGGGCTGTCTGGATCGCGGTGGCGCTATGTGAAAGATTGTGTAGCAGATCGCGTTGCCAGTAGCGGGTTCTTGCGTATTCCTTGCCGATCCACAGCCCGCCGTTGTGGCGTCTGTCGTAGAGCCGGTACTGCTTCGACTGCAACAAGCCGGCCAGATAGGATTTGCCTACACGCCGTAACATCGCCGTTGCGGCGCGGTTGGACGAGTTGCGGATCATGAGCGTCAGCTGCTCGTGCGTCTCGGTGTCGAACCAGAGTTGCCCGTCCGCGATGCGCTGGAATGCGCCCAGCAGGATCCCGATTTTCGGCAGGCTGGCGGCATAGAACATCTCGTCGCCATTGACCGCGGCCAGTCTTGGCCGGTGACGCTCAGTGAGCTCGACCAGGGCCACCGAAAGCCGTCTTTCCGCCACTGCGGTGCTCAGACCGAGCTCCGTCAGGCCCCGCTCGAGCTCGCGCTGCAGCAGCAGGTCGCCGCTGGCGCGCAGCGCAGGGACTTGTGGAATCGGAATGACGGCGGTGGAGGGGATCTCCTGCTCCCACTGCCAGGCAGCGGGATCCTCCCAATAAACCTGGGCCTGAGTAGACGCCGTGGCGCACAGGCCGACGCCGACGAGCAGGGCGACTCGCAGGCTGGAAAAAGGCTTTGTGGCGCTTTTTTTGGTTATCAGCATGATCGTGCCGTAGGTCGCAACAAGTTTGTCACAATTTTTAACGTTTGCGAAGCCCCCGTACTGAATCAACGGGCTACGCATATTTTGGGAAAATATCGCCGGTATCCGCCTGCGGGTCGACCCCTGATCGACGGGTGGTAGAAAGCGTCGGAAAAGTGGCCGGGCGTGTAAGTTTGCAACCACTGAATGCAGGCATCTCAGCCCCAGCGCCGATGGATCAAATAGTCGAGCGTCAGCTTGCCGCCCCCATAAAAGACGAGCATTAGCAGCAGGGCGCCCCACAGATAGTGATTTTGCAGCACGGCGAGATTCGCCGGGTCGAGCAGAAACGATTTGTGCGCGATCACCGCCACGACGTTGACAACGCTCAGCGCAATGGCGCTAAAGCGCGTGGCCAGACCGACGAACAACAGCACCGGGAAAAATAACTCGCCGAACGCGCCTGCCATCGCAGCGTGTTCCGGCGTCAAAACAGGAACCTGATATTCGTTCTGGAACGAGGACAGCGTCGAGTTCCAGTCCATCACCTTGGCCAACCCGGACTGGAAGAACTGCCAGCCGACGAAACAGCGCACCGCCAGGTTAAACACAGACGACAGGCTATTGAGAATATCGACGATGAGTGAGTTCAGCGCCGAGAAGAATCTCATCATGGTTTTCCCCTTATAGTTATTTAGCCCGAGGCGTCACGCCACGCATTATCATAAGCCCACGGGACGGTTGGGGTCACCTGCCGCGCGACAGGCAGCGCTCCCGGCCTTGTTAACCGCTAACGTGGGAGGAGTATGGGGTGCTAGCCCGCATATCTCACCACGATGACGACGCTGGCTTGATCTTTGAATCCACAACGAATTTTCTTCACTCGGAAATACAGCCCGTTTTCCGCTCGATGACTAGTGCCTTGTGAATTCAAATCTCTGCGCGATCATCTCGCCCCGTGGTGAGAAATGCGGGCTAGTCGCCGTTCGCCAGAGGCTCGCTGCGTGGGATCGTGTGCATCAGCGTCTCGGCCTGTAGCAGTTTGCGCATGCTGCGGCGCACTTCCTGCCAGCGAAACCGCACCGAGTTCCGGACGATTTTTTCATCGAGTTTCTTGAACTCATCGACGATAGGCGCCCAGTGGACCAGCGCGGCCGGACTCTCGGTGAATGCCGACTCATCGTCGCGCACGGCCGTCCAGTCGCAGCTTCGGATACGTTGGCGGACAGTGACCGCCGCGGCCGCGAACTCGGGACCCGCATCTTGCGGCACGCCGGTGCGGCTCAGGATCGTATCGACGGCATGTTCGATGAGCTGTCCGACAGCTGCCGTGGGAGCCTGGCTGCGCTGATGAATCAGGCCGCCGGAATAAACCGACAGGTCCGCCAGACAGGCGAGCCATATCTGCCACCTGGCAATGTTCAGAGACGCCGCGAACGCCTCATCATCGAACAGGAGGGGAAACTTGCCGCCCGTGCGCGTGCGCACATAACCGAACAGCGACGCCTGCGCCACGAAATTTGCGCGGCTTTCGAGAAAAGCCTCCAGCTCGCCGGCGTCGGTGATCGGCTTGCTGTGAGCCGACTTACGCATACCCAGCGAATCTCGAACATCGCGCCACCAGGATGTGGACAAAACCGTCGCGGCTAGCGATTCCAAGACCCTGTTTTTGATGGATAACATTAAACTGCACTGCTCCAAGATTAAACTGCACTGCTCCAAGGGTTATGGTATCTTACCGCGCTGAAGTGTGATAAAACGACAGTTTGTGCGACTCTGCAACTGCTGTTGTAAGTGGGCAAATTACTAAACAATCGCCATAATCAGGAAGGAGGGTGTAATGAGCGCTGACACTTCCCGAAGGGGAGAGCATTGGCAGCGGACCAAACGGTTGATGATCATAACGCTGATCTTATGGTTCATCTTTTCGTTTGTCGTTCACTGGTTTGCCGATTCTCTTAATGC
>JBPCXK010000425.1:0-15993 GCA_051008635.1 Gammaproteobacteria bacterium | reverse complement strand
GCACAAGCAAGGCGGACTTTTCCACGCCTTGTCCACGGCCGCGCGCCTCACACGCCGGCGTTGCGGTGGGCAAGGGGTGGTAAAGTCCGCCGTTGAACAGGCACATCTTTGGTTCCGGCTATGCCGGGTTAGGACATTTGGTTGCCCGTTATACTCGTTATAGCGGTGTAACCCACTCAGCGACGCACGGAACGACTACGGAGCGTCTTGGTGCAATATCCGGGTTTAACTTATGATGTCGCCGCCGGGCCCATCGAATTTGTTACTGCAATGAGGGGGGTAATGCGCACCGTTTTCTTCGTATCGAACCGTACGGCAATTACCGCGGAGACGCTCGGTAACAGCTTGCTCGGGCAGTTTAAGCTTTTCGAATTTCGCGAGGTCACGATTCCCTACGTGAACACGCTCGCGAAAGCTGCGGCCGTAGTGGAAAAGATCGAGCGCGCCGCTGAACAGGACGGCGAGCGGCCGATCGTGTTCAGCACCGTTGCCGATGCGCACTGCCGGGACATGATCGTCGGCAGCCCGGCCTTCGTGCTGGACCTTTTTCATGTGTTTCTGAAGCCGCTGGAGCGCGAGCTCAATGCCAGCTCGCGAGAGCAAAGCTCGCGCTCGCACCGCATCGCGGACTATCAGGCCTACGAAGCGCGAATGGAGGCCATCAACTTCACACTCCAGCATGACGACGGCGCACACATCCGCCAATTCGACAAGGCGGACATCATTCTTATCGGCGCCTCACGCACCGGCAAGACCCCGACCTGTTTGTACATGGGCCTGCAATTCGGCATCCGCGCTGCCAACTATCCAATTACGGAAGAAGACATGGGCAGCGAGCAGCTCCCTGAGGTCCTGCGCCCGCACATGAGCAAGCTTTATGGCTTGACGACGTCGCCCGAGCGTTTACACAAGATTCGCTCCGAGCGCCGCCCGGGCAGCCGCTACGCCGCGATCGATCAATGCCGCTACGAGCTCAAGGCCGTCGAGAACCTCTACTACGCCAGCAAAATCCCGTTTCTGAGCACCATTACGATGTCAGTGGAAGAGATTGCCGCCACGGTTATGCAGGAGCGCGGTCTGCAGCGCCACCCGCCACGGCCAGCGGAGAACTGACCGAGGCGCCGCGAAAACTGATTTGGCAAATGCCATGTATAACGCCATGGGCGGCGAGACTCACGCAACGTGTATCACGCAACCAAGAAAAAGCCCTCCGGATGGAGGGCTTTTAATTTGGGGAGGAAGCTTGTAGTTGTTGTTATCAGGCGCTTGCCGCGCGGGTTTCAAACTGCTCTTCCTCGGTCGAGCCGGTCAGAGCAGTCACCGAAGACGTCCCACCCTGAATAACGGTCGTCACATCGTCGAAATAGCCGGTGCCCACCTCGGCCTGATGGCTGGAAAAGGTGTAGCCGCGATCCAGCGCCGCAAATTCCTTCTCCTGCACCATGTCCACATAGGCTGTCATGCCATCGTCGACGTAGCGCTGCGACAGGTCGAACATGTGATACCACATATTGTGAATGCCGGCCAGCGTAATGAACTGGTACTTATAGCCCATCGCGCCCAGCTCGCGCTGGAATCTGGCAATAGTCGCACTGTCGAGGTTCTTTTTCCAGTTGAACGACGGCGAGCAGTTGTAGGCGAGCATCTTGCCCGGAAATTCCTTGCGAATGGCCTCGGCAAAGGTCCGGGCTTCGTCCAGATCGGGCACCGCGGTCTCGCACCACAGCAAATCCGCATAAGGCGCATAGGCCAGCCCCCTCGCAATGGCCTGATCGAGCCCGGCCCGCACCTGGTAGAACCCTTCGGCGGTACGCTCGCCAGTCACGAACGCCTGATCTCGAGGATCGACGTCGGAGGTCAGCAGCGCCGCGGCGTTGGCGTCTGTGCGCGCCAGCACCACAGTGGGCACGCCACAGATATCCGCAGCCAGCCGCGCGGCGGTAAGCTTTTGAATCCCCTCCTGCGTCGGCACGAGCACTTTGCCGCCCATATGACCGCACTTCTTCACGGCCGCGAGCTGGTCCTCGAAATGCACGCCGCTGGCGCCGGCCTCGATCATGGCCCGCATTAATTCAAAGGCGTTGAGGACTCCGCCGAAACCGGCCTCGGCGTCAGCGATGATGGGCGCGAAGAAATCGGTATCACCCTCGCCCTTCGACCACTGAATCTGGTCCGCACGCGCGAAGGTGTTATTGATACGCTTGACCACAGCCGGCACTGAATCCGCCGGATACAAGGACTGATCCGGATACATGGCGCCGGCCAGATTGGCGTCGGCCGCAACCTGCCAACCCGAGAGATAAATCGCCTTCACGCCCGCTTTGACCTGCTGCAATGCCTGACCACCGGTCAACGCACCCAGCGTCGGCACGAAAGGTTCTTCGTTGAGGAGCTTCCACAGCTTCTCGGCGCCGAGCCGCGCGTACGTATACTCGGGCAGTACCGAGCCGCGCAGTCGCACCACGTCTTCAGCGCCGTAACCGCGCCTGATCCCTTCCCAACGCGGATTTTCCGCCCAGTCTTTCTGCAGATCGCCGATAGCCTGTTGCCTGTTCACGCCTTTTTCTCCTTGGTACCTGAGTCTCCGATGCTACGCTCACTCATGCGCTAATCCGCAGATGCGTATCACAATTCGGTGAGGTCGGTCCCACCTGTATTCGTTTGATCGATACCGGCGCTCGCGCCAAAGCGGAACGCCTTTTAAACACAGTCTAGTACGCGGCGCAGTATTTGACATACCAATTGTTTCAATGTCTACTATTTACTGTACAAATAATTAGAGCCGGCCCGCCGTGACCTCCGCACTCTATTACAAACAGAGCCGTCTCAAGCAGTTGCGCGCCTTTTGTCACACTGCGCAGCGCGGCAGCATTTCCAAGGCGGCGGAAAAGCTGTTTCTAAGCCAGCCATCGGTATCCTTGCAGATTCAGGCTCTGGAACGCGACCTGGCCGTGAGCCTGTTCGAGCGCCGCGGCCCGAGCATCAAGCTCACGGCTGAGGGCAACACCCTGTACGAGCTCGCCTGGCCACTCGTGAAGGGCATGGACACGCTACCAGAAACCTTCGCCGCACACCGTGGCAATCTGGAGACGGGCGAACTGAACATCGCCGCTGGAGAGTCCACGATCCTGTACATCCTGCCGGACGCGATCAAGAAATTCTCGGCAGCGTACCCCGGCATCCGCGTCAAGCTCCACAATGTCACTGGTCGTGACGGGCTCGCCATGCTACGCGCCGACGAGGTCGAGTTTGCCGTCGGCTCCATGCTGGAAGTGCCCGAGGACATTGACTACCGCCCGACAGTGACCTATGACCCAACCCTGATCACGCCTGTGGATCATCCGCTGGCGGAGAAGAGCAAGGTCACGCTCGAAGACATCAGCCCGTACGGCCTGATACTGCCCCCGCGTCATCTCAGCACCTGGCGCATGGTCGATCTCGTGTTCAGCCAGCATGGCGCCAGCTACAAAGTGGCGTTGGAGGCCGGTGGCTGGGAAGTCATCAAGAAATACGTCGAGCTCGGGCTCGGCGTGTCGATCGTGACCGATGTGTGTCTGACCGGCGAGGAGCAACTCGCGCGCATATCCCTGTCGCGTTATTTCCCCAAGCGCAGTTACGGCATTGTGCTACGCCAGGGCAAACACCTCTCGCCGCAAGCCAAACGATTTATCGATATGTGGGCGCCGGAATACTTCGATCGGCACAACGCCCGCGGCGCCGCCGCAAAGTAGCTACTGATATTTGAACACGGCTGCGCTGAACCCTTAGGCGCAGCCGCCCTCCTCAAGGTGCCACGAATAGCCGGCTACGCAGCCTGCTGCGGGCGCATGTCCTCGCGCTTGATGCCCGCGACCGAAACCGGCGCTTTCATCGCATCGCGCCGGAAAGGCTCGCCGAGCTCTTGATTGAGGATGACTTCGATAAAGGTGGTCACGCCGTCGTCCTGGGCTTTACAGGCTTCCTGCAATGCCGCGGTCAACTCCGACTGAGTGGTAACTTTCACCCCTTTCAGGCCGCAGCCTTGCGCGACGCTGGCGTAGCTCAGGTCAGGATTCAGCTCGGTGCCGACGAAGTTGTTGTCGTACCACAGCGTGGTGTTGCGCTTTTCAGCGCCCCACTGGAAGTTGCGGAAGATGATCATCGTAATGCCGGGCCATCCTTCACGGCCGATCGATGTCATTTCATTCATGCTGATGCCAAACGCGCCGTCGCCCGCAAAACCAACGACAGGTACATCCGGGCAACCAATCTTGGCGCCGATGATGGACGGAAAGCCGTACCCGCAGGGGCCGAAAAGCCCCGGCGCCAGGTACTTGCGACCCTCTTCAAAGGTCGGGTAGGCGTTACCGATGGCGCAGTTGTTGCCGATATCACTGGAAATGATCGCGTTTCTCGGCAGCGCGGCCTGAATGGCGCGCCAGGCTTTGCGGGGCGACATGTGCTGCGGCTCGCGCGCGCGCGAGTCCGCATTCCAGGTGGTGCCCGGATCGTCGTCCTCGTGATCCATGCTGGTCAGTGTCTGCAGCCATGCCGACTTCGTGTGGTGGATGGTTGCCTTGCGCTGTTCACGATCCTTATCGCCCGCCGTCGCCGACAGTTGTGCCAGAATCTGCTGCGCCACCAGTTTGGCGTCGCCGCAAATCCCAACCGTAACCTTCTTGGTCAAACCGATGCGGTCGGCGTTGATGTCGACCTGAATGAGCTTCGCATTGTGCGGCCAGTACTCGATGCCATAGCACGGTAGCGTGGAGAACGGGTTGAGCCGAGTGCCCAAAGCGAGCACCACATCCGCTTTCGCAATCAGCTCCATCGCTGCCTTGGAGCCGTTGTAGCCCAACGGGCCGACCGCAAGCGGATGGCTACCGGGAAAACTGTCATTGTGCTGATAATTGTTCGCGACCGGCGCGTCCAGCCGTTCGGCCAGCGCCTGGCAGTCGGCGATAGCGTTCCCCAGCACCACGCCGGCGCCGGAAAGGATCAGCGGGAATCTGGCTTCGGAAAGCAGCCGCGCGGCCTCGGCGATGGCGTTGGCACCGCCCGCGGGCCGTTCCAGTCTGACGATCTGCGGTATTTCGATGTCGATCACGTGGGTCCACACATCGCGGGGGACGTTGATCTGCGCCGGCGCTGAACCGCGGAGCGCCTTTTCGATCACGTGATTGAGGACTTCCGCCACCCGGGACGGATCCCGGATTTCTTCCTGGTAGCACACCATGTCCCGGAACAGCGCCATCTGCTCGACTTCCTGGAACCCGCCCTGACCGATCGTCTTGTTGGCCGCCTGCGGCGTCACCAGCAATATCGGCGTGTGGTTCCAATACGCCGTCTTTATGGCCGTTACGAAACCCGTCACACCCGGACCATTCTGGCCAATGGCCATCGCTATTTTTCCGGACGCCCGGGTGTAACCGTCGCACACATAGCCGCCGTTGGTCTCGTGCGCGACGTCCCAAAACGTGATACCCGCTTGCGGGAACAGATCCGAGATCGGCATAAACGCCGAACCAATGATCCCGAATGCATGTTCAATACCATGCATTTGCAAGACCTTGACGAAGGCCTCTTCAGTCGTCATTTTCATGAGAGATCATTCTCCATTTGGGAACTGGTAAAGAGTCGGAAGTTCGTGTGTTGGCGCCGGCACGCGCATTGATCTCCGCCAGCATAATAATTCCGGGCGGATTATTTACACCAACGGTATCAATATCGTTAGTGCCAGATCGGCCGTCTTGTGGGCACCAGAGTGGAGACTTCGATGATTTATCCATCTCTGGCGACAAATTGCATGGCCTGGTAAGCCGTGCGACGGACCTGCTTGCGCTTGAGCGGGGTGTTGAGGAAACGATTAACGGCTGCTGCCAGCAGTTGCGCTATCTCGCTCGGCGCTGCGCGCGCTTCTTCCCGCGCGGCTAGCACGGTCTTCAGCAGATGGACGGATACGATGAACTCGTCGAGCCCGTGATCGAACAGCCGCTCGATCGCAGCAACGAAAAATTGCTCCGCGTCTGTGACTGCCCAGCGGCTCAAATCAGGCTCGGCGCAGGTGAACGCGGCGTTGCGGCCATTGAAGCAGGCCATCTGCAGCAAACCTCGAGGCCAAAGCTCCGGGAACTTTGCGCACTGGCGGCGCACTGCGTTCGCAAACGTGATGCCGTGGGTGAAATCGAGCCAGCCCACGTTATCGGACACCGGAATCTGCACCTTGTACTGCTGATCCGCGTCGAACGCCAGCATGTTCGACGCGCTGGCGCCCAACAAAGCGCAATACAAGTCCATGGCATCCGCGCCGGCGGACTTCGCGGTCAAGTTCAGCGACTTGTCGATGCCGAGCTTGCGAAAGGCGCTCCAGTGCAGCGCGGATTCGCCGGCGCCGTTCCCCCACGCGTCCAGCGCGGCCGCGTAGCCACGAAACTCCGGAATCCTGTCTTCGCGGAAGGCGAATATGAATCCCCGAACCAGCGACATCAGGAGCGGCTCTGCCACAACTTCGCCCAACCGCTCGATCAGCGTTTCAATCTTGGTGATGTAAATCAGCGAGTGACCGAAATCGTTGTAATGCGCCAGCGCCGCTCGTGTCAGGCCGCGCTCCAGACCCTTGAAGCCCAATCCGTCCGCCAGGGCGCCGCGGATCCTGGCGATGGCGGTACTTTCGTCTTCACGCTCTATGGCCCTGACAAATTCGTCTTCATCGTATTGCAGACGTTTTTCGCCAAACGGGAAAGTCCCTTCCCTGAGCACATCGTCCGCGGTGTGGCCGATGCCCTCGAGCAGACAGATCAGCCGGGCTTCGGGGTTGCGCTCGTGCTCACCGTACAGCGTCAACCAGTCCGCCAGCCCGGCAAAGGCGTGCGTCCAGCCGAACTCCATGCGGTCGTAGGACCAGTGGATCGCCTCGCGAGCCGCATCCAGCGGATCGGCGCACAGCAGCCGCAGCCGACCGAGCTCGCGCGCGATGCGATCGTAAACGTTGTCTTCAAAGGCTTCGCGCAGATTGGCGAAAATCTCTGCGCGCCGTACATCGAACGGCGGGTCGGACAGATCCAGCCAGATGTCATCTCCACGTATCTCGGCCGGGTACACGCGCAGGCGGTCGCCCTGGTAGACGTTGTCGCCGGTGGTGAGATCGAATTTCCAGTTGTGCCAGTTGCAGGTGAGTACACAGGCCGGGTCGAGCGTACCCTCGGTCAAGGGGTAACCCTCATGCGGACAGCGGTTGTTACAGGCGCGCACGCCGTGAGGCGTATCGAAGAGCGCAATCTGCCGGCCATCGAGCCTGAAGACGATACGGCCTTTGTCCTGCAGCCGCGCGAGCGACGCGGCGCGGACCCAGCTCGAGGATTCACCGGCTTTGGCGGCGGTTTGCTGCGACATGACCATCCCTCCTTCGAATTGCGCTTGCCAGGCTATTAAGAAAGTATTAACTTACTAAATTTCCATCTTGTCAAGCGTATACTTTGATGACGGCTCCGAACGATGAAAGAATCCTCTACCTGCTCAAGACGCGGGGGGCGCAGACCGCCGCGGGTCTGGCCTCACGACTCGATATCACGCCGGTCGGCGCCCGCCAGCATCTCGACAGACTGCGCGATCAAGACCTGGTGGCGTACGAAGATCGACGCGAAGCCGTTGGACGCCCGAAGCGCTACTGGCGATTGACCGATCACGGGCATGCGCGCTTTCCGGACACCCACGGGCATCTTACCGTCGAGCTGATCGGGTCGATCCGGTCAGTGTTCGGGGAGGACGGCCTCGACCGAATCATTGCACGCCGAGAGATGGAGACACTATCGCACTATCAAGCGGCGATCGCGCCGCTTGCGGACCTGCAAGGCAAAGTCAGCAAGCTTGCGGAGATCAGAGACAGCGAAGGCTATATGGCGCAATGGCGGTGTGAGCCGGATGGCAGCTACTTGTTGGTGGAGAATCACTGTCCGATGTGTGCGGCGGCCACAACGTGCCAGGGTTTCTGCCGCTCCGAGCTGGCGATATTCGAATCAGTTCTCGGCGATGATGTGCTCGTCTCGCGCGTCGAGCACGTTCTGGAGGGAGGCCGCCGCTGCGCTTACCGAATCGCCACACGTTGAAACGTAGCGCGCGTATCATGCTGCAATGCCGCACGATGACATACTGAAACGCCGATTAAGGGGTTCGCGACAAAATAAAGTTTGCATTTATCGGCGCCCGTGCGGCAAGGCGCGGGGAGGGGGAATAGCCGGCCTAACCCGCATTTCTCACCACGGGGCGAGATGATCGCGCAGAGATTTGATTTCACAAGGCATTTTCTGAAACGAGGAATACAGGTCGTATTTCCGAGAAGAAGAAAATGCCTTGTGGAATCAAAGATCAAGCCAGCGCCGTCATCGTGGGGCGAGATGATCGCGCAGAGATTTGATTTCACAAGGCATTTTCTGAAGGAGCGGAATACAGGTCGTATTTCCGACTGAAGAAAATGCCTTGTGGAATCAAAAGATCAAGCGAGGGCTCGTCATCGTGGTGAGATATGCGGGCTAGATAGACCTCCGAAGCAACACCGCCGCACGGGAGGCGTGGGCGGCGAGAAATGAGAAGTTATCGTGAGCCGGCTGAGACGGACTCAGTCCAGCCCCACCCGGACACTGGCCAGGATTCGTTCCACTGCGTGGTAGTCGACCTCGCCGCGGTCTAACCTTTGTTTTTCATCGTCGCTGGAAAACACGAGCTCGCCGAGAACTTCTAAGCCGCCGATCAGCCCGGACATCTCCAGCGAGTGCGAGCGCATCTGATCGCGAGGGCTGATGTACAGTTCGGTTTGCCGGGTCGCCGCATCGACCATTGAGAATATGTTCGCCGACGGACTGGCGAGTTGCGTGCGAGCGACCCAGTCTCGCGCCCAGGCGGCCATGCACCTGACAACCGCCTCAGCGCTGCCGCGGCAGCAAACAGCCATGACGGGATAATCTTCGACAAGCGAGAGAGCGCCTTCGATCTCAGTTCTGGGTGCCATCTCGAGCGGAAAATGCATCTCGGTCCGCGGACGCTTGAAGAACTGATAGTGGAGATGTCCGGGTATGGAGGCACCTGCACCTTCACCGTTGTAAAACCCGATATATCCGGGCAGCTCGTTCGACAGCGCGACCAGGTCCTCGATGATGTGCTCGATCGCAAATTGATCCGCGGGGTCAGGGTTGGTTGCCCAGGCTTGCGGGATGTGGTCTTTGGTCGCGATCACCGCATGGATGGGCATCAAGGGGTAGGCATTCATCCACACGATGTACGCGGTTGACGCTACCTTTATGTCATAACCGACCTCGATCCCGGACTGCTGCCAGCGAATGTTGTCATGACACAAAAAGCAGCCGTTGTAGAGGGGGCTAACGCCAGGCGGCGGCTGGGTTCTGCCAAGCCCCTTGAACCGCTGCAAACGCACCGGATTGTATTGCACGGAGAAAAAGCGGGCGGCTGCGTCCGGATGGCGGAACTCGTAGCGTTCCACTGACTCGAGATCGTCGCGTATGAACCCCTGATCACGCTGTTGCGCACGCAGCGCTTCCAATGCCGCGGAGAGTCCGTCTTTGTTCTGGATAGAACGCAATTCGCGATTGAGATCTTGCCAGAACCGCAAATACTGTTCGCGATTGAAGTCCCGCATCTGGATGTTGTCGTGCATTCGTGGAATCCTTTCCGAGTTATTCTCACATCGAGCCGTCCGGCTCTATGCGCGGCCGGGTTTTCTTGCCAGAATGCCGGCGCGGCGCGATTGTATCGCACATGCTATTGCTCACCAATCCATATCAGGCAGATCCATGCAGGGCGACTCGATAGTTGTAGAACCACACCATCGTAGCGCGGCGGCGGGTATACACGAGATCGTCTTGCCGCGCATTCACGCATCGGCAAAACATGTTGTTACCGTAGCGGGTGAGTCCGGTAGCGGTAAGTCAGAGATCGCGGCAGCGCTTTCAGAACTGCTCGAAGCAAGCGGCTTGACCACCGTGATCCTGCAACAGGACGACTACTTTGTTCACCCGCCGAAGACCAATGATCGGACGCGCCGCCAAGATATCCAATGGGTCGGGCCGCAGGAAGTGCGGCTAGGTTTGCTCGATCAGCACCTGCGCGCGTTCGTGGACAATCAATCGGCTATCGAAAAGCCACTCGTTATCTATAACGAAGATCGTATCACGTCCGAAACGCTCGATCTGGCACGGGCGAGCGTCGCTATCGCCGAGGGCACGTACACAAGCGGGTTGGAGAACGTCGACACGCGCGCGTTCATCGATCGGGACTACCGCGACACCCAGAAACACCGCGAGCGGCGCAAACGTAACACCTCGGAGCTCGATTCGTTTATCGATCAGGTGCTCCTTATCGAGCACGGCATCATCTCCGTCCACAAATCCAGAGCGGACATCATCGTGAACAAGGATTACTCCGTCAGCAAGGCCGCATGATCTGTGGGTTTATTGCGTATCCAAAACGTCGCATAAGCCTTAGTACAAATGCGCTACGCCTTCCTCAACCCGCAGGGAAATTTCGATCCGGACGATTCCTACCTGACCGAGCATCCCGACTTTGGCGGACAGCTTGTTTACGTCAAAGAAGTTTGTTTGGCGCTGGCAGACATGGGCGTTAACGTGGACATCGTCACCCGGCGGGTTGATGATCCAAAGTGGCGGGGTTTCGCTGGGCAGATCGACTACTATCGGGGATATGAAGGGAATCCACGCATCGTGCGTGTGGATTGCGGTGAACCCTCGTTTCTGAACAAAGAGCATCTCTGGCCGCACCTGGCGGAGTTTGTTGCCAACACGCTTTCAATCTATGGCGAGAATCCGCCTGGTTTCGCGACCGCCCACTACGCCGATGCCGGCTACTGCGCGGCGCTACTGCGGGAAAAAATCGGCCTCGACTTTACGTTCACCGGCCACTCACTCGGCGCACAGAAACTGGACAAACTTGGGACGACGTCCGCCAACGCCGACGCCATGGAGCGCCAGTATCGTTTTTCCAGACGCATTGCCGCCGAACGGCTGAGCATGCAGCTGGCGTACAACATCATTACCTCGACGTCACAGGAACGTTACGAGCAGTATGCCCATTCCTTATATCAAGGAGCCGTCAACGTCGATGACGACGCGAAGTTTTCGATCATTCCTCCGGGGGTGAACACACGGATTTTCACAACGTCGGGGGCTATGTCAGATGAAGACGTTCATCGCAAGATTGCAGCCAGCCTGGCGGCAACACCCACGCCATACGTCATTGCTTCGAGCCGTCTCGACGAGAAAAAGAACATCCTGGGTCTGGTCCGTGCCTACGCGCATTCGAAGGCGCTGCGGGAAAGCGCGCGGCTTTGCATCTTTATCCGCGGTGTACCGGATCCATGGTTCGATCAGTCCAGCCTCTCCGCCACGGAGACCGGGGTCCTTGCACCCATACTGCAAACCATTGCGCAGGGCGGAATCCGGAATAAGGTCGACTTCCTCGACATCCGTTCGCAACAGGAATTGGCTGCCGCCTATCGCTACTTTGCCCAGCGCGGATCAGTGTTTGCCCTGACGTCGTTCTACGAGCCCTTTGGCCTGGCGCCGCTCGAGGCGGCGGCCTGCGGGCTCGCTGTGGTTGCCACAAACAACGGCGGACCAACAGAGATCTTTGCCGACGGCTCAGGAGTACTGGTCAACCCGGAAGACGAAGAGGAAATCGCGAAGGGATTACACACGGCGCTGAGCGATCATCCTGGCTACACTAAGAAAGGCCAACAGCGAGTGCGCAGCACTTACACCTGGAACAAAACCGCCGAAGCCTATCTTGCCGTCATGCAACGCGGCATCGAGGCGGGCAGAATCGACAACGACATCGTGATCCCAGCACTGGATTGCCGCGACCGAATCGGCCGTTATCTTGACGAAACGACCTAGCCCGCATTTCTCACGACGGGGCGAGATGATCGCGTAGAGATTTGATTTCACAGCGCATTTTCTGAAGGAGCGGAATACAGGTCGTATTTCCGACTGAAGAAAATGCGTTGTGGAATCAAAGATCAAGCGAGGGCTCGTCATCGTGGTGAGATATGCGGGCTAGTACTCCGTCAAGGTGATATTGATGGCTTCAGCGCGACGAAAAGCGGGCTAGGACTCTTGCTCCATGAAATTGCGCGCGATCATGGCCGCAACGCGTTGCATCACGACAAAACCGGATGCCGGGTCTTGCTCGATGACCTTCAGAAGGTCATCACCATTAATGCTGAGGACGGTGGATGGCTCTATCGCCTCCGACGTGGCCAGGCGACGCGGCTGGCCGGAGACCAGCGCGGCCCAGCCAAACACCATTCGACTCGACATTACCGACCCGGAAGAACGAGATCCGGCTCCCGTGTACAGCGTGAAACGCACACGGCCTGACAACAACACGTAGACATCACGAGAATCGTCTCCGGGCCTGTACAAGATTTCATTCTCGTCGAAGTGACGCACTTGAGAAATGCCCGCAATCGCTTCGAGGGTCTGCTCGTTAAGATTTGCAAATAACTCGGCTTTGCCGAGTGTCTTTACCATCTCAGCCTTGCTGATCATTTGGCTTTCTTCCTGGCTCGCGTTTTTCTCGGGCTGGCTTTGCGAGACTGTCCACGACCGGGAGGCACATAGACTCCGGTCGCATCCCCCGCCACCTCCATGGCCTTGACGGCTTCTTCCATGGTCAGCAGCACCGTTGTGTCGATGTCGGTAACCGATCCTGAGGCGCCCAGCACCATCGAAAGCGAAGCAGCGCTGACGTCGTCGGGTAACTCAAACAACAGCACGAAATCGTATTCACCAAAGCAAAAGAAATAGTAGTGAAGGCGGCCCCCAACACCCTTCAGCAGCTTCGTTGTGGTCAGCATTCGGTCTTCCGGACGCTGTACCAGCGCGTCCATGGCGTGCTGGGAGAACTTTCCCCGCATCAGGTAATACCTCATTGTTCCTCCCCGCTGTTGTGGTTTTCAGCCTGTCGAAATCTCCGCCGATCGCGGCGTGTCGGCAAACCCAGCCCTTTCAGGCGCAAATATTTGCGCCGATACAAATCAATGGGCCATGGCTGCCAGGATGACTATGGCATGCGGTCTCGCTTTTCAACGCAAATGAAGTGCTTATGTATATCTGGCTTCTATTCGAGTTTCAACTTATGTGTAAAGGGCGGGCCCCCGCCGACTATATATATATAGCCCATATATATTTCAGCGAGCCCCTGTGGGCAGATAGCGACGCGCCTGACCCAGCATCTCGCGGTTGACCACGACTACCCCTTCAGGCGTGCAATAGTAACGCTCAGCGTCTTCCTCCGGATTCTCGCCGATCACGGTACCCGGCGGCACTTTGCAACCGTTATCGAGCAATACCCGCCTCAGGCGCGCACCTTTGCCGATCTCGCACCTGGGCAGCGCCAGCACGCCGCTCAGCTCGCAGTGAGCCCCCACGCGCACATTGGAAAATAGTAGCGAACGCTCGATGTGTGACTCGCGAATCACACATCCGCCGCTCACCATGGTGTTACCGGCAATACCATAGTGATCGTCTTCAAATCCGATGAACTTCGCCGGCGGCAGTTGCTCCTGGTAAGTGCGGATCCGCCAGTGCGGGCCGTACAGATCCATTACCGGTGAGGGGCCCAGTAGCTCCATATTCGCTTTGTAATACGCGTCGATCGTGCCGACGTCGCGCCAGTAGGCGTTGCTGCCTGTGACCTGGTCGTCGAATGGATACGCTTGCACGCGATGCCCCTGAGCGATCGCGTGGGGGATAATGTCCCTGCCGAAGTCGTGGCGTGACTCGGCCAGGCCTGCATCGCGCTGTAACTGCCCGGCCAAATAGTCGAGGGAGAAGACGTAAATGCCCATGCTCACCAGGGCGCGATCCGGATCTTCCGGCAGTGAAGCGGGATCGCCAGGCTTTTCCTCGAAATCGATGATGCTGTGGTTTTCGCCCAGGGTCATGACGCCAAACGCGCTGGCTTCTGAGCGCGGGACGGCGATGCAAGCGATCGTCAGTTGCGCTTCTGCGCTCACGTGGGCGGCGAGCATCTCCCCATAGTCCATCTGATAGACATGATCGCCCGCCAGAATCAGCACATAGTCCGGCCGATGGCTCTCAATGATGTCGAGGCTCTGATAGACCGCATCCGCGGTGCCGGCAAACCAGGAATTGTCTTCCGCCCATTGCTGAGCGGGCAGTAGCTCGACGAATTCGCCCATTTCCATACGCAGCGTATTCCAGCCGCGCTGGATATGGCGGATCAGAGAATGCGACTTGTACTGCGTTAACACGCTTATTCTGCGGATGCCGGAGTTGACGCAATTGGACAAAGCGAAATCGATGATCCGGAATTTTCCGCCGAACGGCACGGCCGGCTTGGCGCGCCACACGGTCAACATCTTCAGGCGCGATCCGCGGCCGCCCGCAAGTACCAGCGCTACGGTCCCGGCGGTGAGCCGGCTGACGAAGCGGGCCGATTTGATCGTCATGTGCGTCGAAGATGAGCCATTTCTCGGTACCAATGATATCAAAGCGCGCCTGAAACCGTGTAAGCCCGGAGGGGGTATGATTACACTCGTTGGTGGAAGCCACTTACGCGGTTTTCCCAACGTGCAGCGGTTTCTTGGTGCAATCGCGCGTTGGGCTTCGCTGCGCTCGGCGCCAACCCACGTCTGGATCGCGTTTACGGCGGGCCATAAACGTTCAGAAAACGCGAGTATCTGTGGCAGAATCCGCGCACACCCTGAGCGAAAGCCCATACCATGGTTCATAACACTGCCGACCTGTGCGACACGCACGATGATCTCGTTCGGATTGCCGACCCCTTGTTTGCCGACTTTGGCGGCCGCCTCGCCTTTCACGGCCGAATCGCCACCGTCAAATGCCACGAGGACAACTCCATGGTCAGAGCCGCGATCGAAACCGCGGGGGAAGGCCGCGTGCTCATCGTCGATGGCGGCGGCTCGATACGCTGTGCGCTGATCGGTGACCAACTCGCGGCATTGGCGCTCGACAATGGCTGGGCCGGCGCGATTGTGTACGGCTGCATCCGAGACTCGGCAGCCGTGTGCGAGATGGACTTCGGCCTCAAAGCGCTGGAAACGCATCCACGCCGAAGCACGAAAAAGGGGGTCGGGGAGCGCGACGTAACGGTCGACTTCGCGGGTGTCACATTTGTGCCGGACGAACATGTTTACGCCGACCCGGACGGGATCATTGTCTCGGCAAAGCCGCTGCACGAATAGCGATAACGATGAGTGCGCCGGTATATCACGAGCTCGGTCACGGCATCACCTGCGTCGATACCGCTTACATCCGCCCGGCGCTGGCAGCCTGTTACTTGCTTGTCGAGAACGCGCAGGCAGCGTTCATCGACACGGGCACGAACTACACCGTCCCGTCACTGCTCGAGTTACTGGCAATCAAAGGCGTGGCACGCGAAGACGTCGTCTACGTGATGCCGACACACGTGCATCTCGATCACGGCGGCGGCGCGGGCGAGTTGATGCGTCAGTTACCCAACGCCGAACTCGTGATCCATCCGCGCGGCGCGCGCCACATGATCGACCCGGCCAAGCTCACCGCAGGCGCCACGGCCGTGTACGGCGAGAAAGAGTTTCGCAAGAGCTTTGGTGAGCTGGTGCCCGTGCCCGAATCACGCGTGATCGTCGCCGACGACGGCTTTGAGCTCGACTTCAACGGCCGTCGATTGTCATTTCTCGACACACCTGGTCACGCGCGGCATCACTACTGCGTTTATGACGAAACCAGCGAGGGATTCTTCACCGGCGACACCTTCGGCATCTCCTATCGCGAATTGGATGGCGCCGACGGCGCGTTCATCATCCCCACCACACCGCCCACGCAGTTCGACCCGCAGGCGTGGTGCCAATCGCTCGACCGGCTGATGAGCTACGAGCCCAGGCGCATGTATCTGACTCACTTCGGCATGGTCACCGGCGTGCCACGTCTGGCCGACGATCTGCGGCGCGGCATTGGCGAG
>JBPCXK010000424.1:0-4172 GCA_051008635.1 Gammaproteobacteria bacterium | reverse complement strand
TACTGGCTCCGACATAGGCTGACACCGCCAAGCGGCGCCGCTGAGTACAACGTTAGTTGCGACAGTGACCCCGACCGAGATACGCCAGCAGGTTTCGAAGCTGCAGACGAGGTCCGTCCAGGCCGAGGAGGAGGCATGGGCGATGTTGAAGCCCCTGCGTGACGAGGTCGTACGCTTACGCTATAGCTTCACCGGGGAGACCATGAGTATTCGCGAACAATATGGCCTGATGCCCGTTATCAATGCCCGCGGCACCTACACCCCCCTGGGCGTGTCTCGATCTTCTGAGCATGTCGGCCGCGTCGTTGCGGAAGCTCTCGGTGAGTTCTTTGTCATTGATGAGCTTCAGACAGTCGTGAGTCAAACAGTGGCTCGCCTGACCGGCGCCGAGGCAGGAGCGGTAACGCACTGTGTTGCGTCCGGCATCACACTGTCGATCGCGGGCGCGATGGCTGGCGACACGCCCGAGGGCATCGCGGCCCTACCCGATGCCGGCGGCATACCGAACAGGGTGGTCCTTCCGGTCGGGCACGCGATCGACTATGGCCATGCGATCCTTACTGACATTCGTCTTGCTGGGGCAACGCCCGTCATCGCCGGCAGCGACTGCGTCTGCACCGTGCACGATATTGAAGTTGCGCTCGATAACGACCTCACCGCATGCCTTCTGCTCGTATCGTCGCGCCTGGTCAAGGGTCCTCCAGTTGATTTGGAACAAGCGGTAGCGGCCGCACATCGAAGGGGCGTCCCGGCCATCATAGATGGGGCGGCACAGGACATGAGGATTGAAGAGCTCTTGGCAACGGGTGCAGACATCGTTCTCGTCAGCGCACACAAGTACATGGCGTCGCCCACGGCCGGGCTTATTATCGGGCGAAAGGCTCTCGTTCAGGCCTGCCGTGCGCACGAGCGAGGCATAGGCCGCGCCATGAAAGCCACCAAAGAAGCGATCTTTGGCGTTTTAGCCGCACTGGACGAGCGCCGAAACCTGGACCTGAATGCGTGGCGTGCCGAGCAGGCGCGGAAGGTCTCGTGGTTCATCGAGCGAGCGAACGAGATTCACGGAATCCGCGCGAGCACGTTGCCGGATCCCGTCGGTATGCCCTTCTCGCGCGTTTGTCTGACGGTCGATTCTTCTCCTGAATACCGCAACGCCGCGGCATTGGCGAATGCGTTAAGGGAGGGGGTGCCATCGATCTGGTTGATGGAGCATGCCGCCAATGAGGGAAGGTTGGTACTGGAACTCGTGCCGCTTGCCGAGGACGAGATGCGCGTGATCATTGAGCGCGTAGCAGCAGTGCGGCTTGTGGGCCGCTAATGAGTCGTTTTGCTGACAGCCCGGATGTTGTGAGAACGTCATGCAGAACGCATGATTTCACCTTTTTCCTCGTAGTTCACCACAAGTTGCAATGTCAAGTTGCTTCAACGGCTCAAAAGAAGGTTCGCTTTTTTCTTTCGTTGAGCACGGGGGTGGCGCGTAACGGCGGGCGCTTAGGCCCCAAAGGAGAGATCTGAATATGAACTTCGGTACCGTTTCGTATGAATCCAAGGAACGCGTCGCAACGATCACGTTGAACCGCCCTGAGTGTTTCAACGCGATCAATGAAACCATGCCGGAAGACATAGCCGCGGCTTTTGGACATGCCAACAGTGACGATTCCGTTCATGTAGTCGTGCTGACGGGCGCCGGCCGCGGTTTTTGTGGGGGATATGACTTAAGCGCCTACGCGGAAAAACCCGGCGCCAATCCGGCCATTCAGGATATGCCGTGGGATCCGATGATTGATTACAGCTTCATGAGTCGCTGTACACAGAACTTCATGTCTATCTGGAGATGCCATAAGCCGGTGATAGCTCGCGTTCACGGCGATGCGGTCGCTGGTGGGAGCGATATTGCCTTGTGCTGCGACATTGTCGTCATGAGTGAAGAGGCGCGAATCGGTTATCCTCCTGCGCGTGTTTGGGGCTGCCCGACCACCGCCATGTGGGTTTATCGCCTGGGCGCGGAAAAAGCCAAGCAAATGTTGTTTACCGGAGATCTCATATCCGGGGCGAAAGCGCAGGAGATCGGACTTATTTATCAGTCGGCGCCGCTGGAAGAATTGGATGAGACAGTCAAACAGCTGACGCACCGTATTAAAGGTGTGCCGAAGAACCAGCTGATGATGATGAAAATGATGGTCAATCAGGCTTATGAAAATATGGGGTTGGCCAGCACACAGACAATCGCGACGCTCTTCGATGGCATGGCCAGGCACAGCCCTGAAGGCATTTGGTTCAAGCAACGCGCCGAGGAAGTAGGCTTCAAGCAGGCTGTTGCTGAACGTGACTCGGGAGATCCGATACCGGGCAGTAAGAAGTAAACTCTATTGTCGGAATGAGCCTCGCGCTTGAGCGTTAAATCCGGAGCAACTGAAAACGTCTGACACTGTTGACAGGTTCTGGGTCTTAGTCGTGCCGATGATATGTGAGGTACTTGACCCGCGCCACGACCGCATGCAGGCAGACCCGCAGGCGAGGATCGAGGCAATCTATGAACTGCTCGAAGAGTTCGACTACGGAATTCCGGGTGTGAGGATGTGAGAAAGGACGACGCTGTGCTGGAAACAATCAATTCAGTGGCGCACTTTCGGAAGGAGTACATGTTCTCCCTTCACGACGAGCTCAACAAGCTGAAGAACGAAATCGGCTAGCCAGACTTCCGCGCAACGACCACTACGTGGTCGTAGACGTTTTTGTGAATGCGGAATAGCAGATTTGATCCAATTAAGAACGAAAGAACGGAATTTACGAGCCTTTGACGGAGGATCACCAGCGCAGCATTTGCTACAACCCGATCGACTGCGCGCACCACACCGCTCCGCGACAACCCGAGAGGAGTCAAGAAGGGTCGCGCGAGATCGATTTGAAATCCCACGTCTTCAAACATTGCCACTAAGCGTGGCAACGTAGTCAGAAACTGATGTTGGTATTCGTAAAAATCGAACAAATATCCAAGAGTCGCGGAATTTGGTGCTATGGCGACGACTATTCCCTCAGGTCTGAGGACTCTGCCGGTCTCTTCGAGCATTTTTATGACCGCCGCATAGCTATCTAGATGTTCAACCACATCGTACGAATAGAACACATCTATTGATGCTGCGTCGACGCCACTCATGCTCGGCAGCGTATTGCTCAGAACCTTGAAGTCTGCCTGGATAAGTCGTTCGCGCAGCTGATCGCCGGGTTCAATTCCTATGTATTGATACCCGAGTGACTTTACAATATGAGCCATCTCCCCCCGACCAGCACCTCCTTCGAGAAAAGTCCTTCCGGCTCCTTCTTTTGGAAAGGTAGCTTTGGCGATCGCGGACAGATCCCACCTTTTGCGCCATGATCCGATCTGCGAGACGTCTGTGAATGTATAGTGTTGTTGGGCTTCCAACTCTAACTCCTTGTTAGCTCTCGTCCAAAAAGGGGATGATTGGCAGGAGGGTACTGCCGAGGGCGACTGGTCAGTATACCCGTTAGCGATTTGTAGTTCCGAACAGTTTTCGATCAGGCCCGATGTAGCTGTTAGTGAAACCGTTTCTGCGCGGGTTCGAGTGCCACGCAGCGCGCGGCGCGGTTTCCAAACGATGGGCGGCCACCGAGAAGAGTTGTTCCTCGGAAAGGCAGACGAGGATGAAGAAAGAGAGTGCTGGAAACAACGACGATGAGAGACCACTACGACTTTTCGAAATTGCCGTGCCTGAGGCTGCGGCGTAATCTGATCGCGTGATTTGAGAGGAGATCTGACGATTGGTCGGAGTGAGAGGATTCGAACCTCCGACCCCTGCCTCCCGAAGGCGTGGAAACGGTTTCCCCAGTGTATTCCCATGTACCACAGTAAACAAAATTAGCTGATGTAAATCAGCTAGTTAAGGCGCTATAATTGTTCTTCGCCGTTTATCCTTCGCCACCTGCTGTGCACTGGCGGCGGATGATATGAGGATGATAAGGAAGTCCCGGGGAACATGGCTGATGAAGATGAAGCTCACCGCCGAGTCGATCAAGCGGCTCAAACCTGCAGCAAAGCACTACGACGTCAGGGATACCGTGATTGCGGGTTTCCTGCTGCGCGTTCATGCCACTGGCGCAACAATCTACTACCTAGACTACAAGACCGACGACGGCCGCCGGAAGTATTATCG
>JBPCXK010000423.1:0-3190 GCA_051008635.1 Gammaproteobacteria bacterium | reverse complement strand
TGTGCGCTTCGGGATCAAACAATGCCTGCGCGTGAGCAAGTCGAGGTTGCGCTTCGACAAAACGTCCCTGATAGCCCAGGGTGGCACCGATGACACGGTTGGCAAGCACTGTGGGCGCGGTATCTGTGCCTCTTTCCACCAACTCGAGGAGCGCTTCGGCCAGTGTTAAAGCATCGGCATACTGGGCACTGGCATATTTGCCATTCCACAGACCGAAGAGGACAGGAACGCGCAGCGGCGTTTCACCAATTCGGTCAGCCAGCAACAGTGCGTGCTCGAAGGCCGCCTTGGTTTCGTCGGCGACATACCCATTCCGGTAAACCCGTGCGGTTGCAAGTTGAATCTGCAGTTCGAGTGCCTGTTCGAGTACAGCCGGTGTGCCGTCGTCAATCTGCGGTGAGAGCAACGCAATCGCATGTCCCAGGTGTGAAATGACCTCGTCAAAGGCGGGGCGCGCAATCGCCGCCTTGCTGGCGGCCTCCCACAAATCAATCGCCCGTTCAGTTAGCCCTGCGACTTCGGCATGCCAGGCGAGCACTTCAGGCGTCGTGTTCGATACTTTCTCTAGACTTTGCAGAATGCGATGATGAATGCTGCGGCGATTCTCCTTCAACAGACTTTCGTAGGCCGCATCACGCACCAGCGCGTGTTTGAACCGATAGTGTGCTTCAGAGGGCACACCGCGCCGATACACGAGCTCGGCCTCGATGAGTCCTTCAAGGGCGCTATCCAGTTCGGTTTCCGGCAGCGGTGAAATGCTGGCCAGCAGGCGATGATCAAACTCCCGGCCAATGCAGGCGGCGGTCTGGGCCACGGTCTTGAGCGGCTGCAGGCGATCCAGCCGAGCCATGAGGCTATCGTGCAGTGTGCCGGGAATCGCCCGCGCATCGAGCGGACCGTCCAGCACATAGTTGTCGCCCTCGGCCTTTAACACACCGGTCTCGAGTACCGTCTTGGTGAGTTCTTCGACGAACAGTGGCACACCGTCGGTGCGACTGGCGATGATCTGCAGCACGTCCTCCGGCATGCTCCTGCCACCGGTGAGTCGTTCGACAATGTCGCTGACCTGCTCACGACCCAGTCGGTTCAGTGTAATCCGCACGACCGATGGGTGTCCGCCAAAGCCATGCTCAAACGTCGGTCGCGCGGTGGCGAGAATCAGAATCTTCTCGTCCACGATCGCATCCAGGGCGATGTCCAGGAGCTCGAGCGACGTCGGATCGGTCCAATGCAGATCTTCGAACACGAACAGCAGTGGCTGTTCCTGCGACGCTCGCACGATCATTTGCGCCAGCGCCTGCATGGTGCGTGCACGCTGCTGCTGCGGTGTTAGTTTGAGCTCGCCGTAACGTGCGCCCGCGGCTATACCCAGCATGGCGGCCAGCAGCGCCACATTGTCCGCGTCAACGCCTGCCAGACGTTCCAGTTTGTCCAGGCGAGTGTCGTCGTCATCGGCGGAGTCGAATCCGGCAGCGAACGTCATCTGCGCGATAATGGGATGAAACGCGCTGTCGGTATGATAGGGCGAGCACTGGCAGGTGATGCGGGTGTGGTCATCCTCGGTAATCTCGTCAATCATGGCGCGCGTCACTCGCGACTTGCCGATGCCGGCTTCGCCACTGACAACGATCAGATGACCGCTACCTGACGCCACGCGGGTCCAGCACTCGCGCATCAATCGCAGTTCCTGCTCGCGACCAACGATTGGCGTCAGCGTGCCGGTCTGGCGTGCGTCGAAGCGGCTTTCGCGCGCCGACTCGCCGGTCACGACAAAGGCCTGTACCGGTTGTGCGATGCCCTTCAAGTCGTGCGCGCCAAGCGGTTGCAGCTCGAACACATTGCCCAGCAGAGCGCGTGTTTCGCGTGGCAGCACGAGCTGATCGGGCTGGGCGAGTCCCTGCAATCGCGCAGCCAGGTTGGGTGTCTCGCCAATGACTGCCGCTTCTTCCGATGCGCCACTGCCAATCAGATCACCGACGACGACCACACCGCTGGCAATACCGACGCGTGTGGACAGGGGCTCGCCACTCGGCCCGGTCATAGACTTCACACCTGAGATAATATCCATGCCGGCGCGCACTGCACGTTCGGCATCATCTTCATTGGCACGTGGCCAGCCGAAATAACACAGCACGCCGTCACCCATGAAGCGGGCAACAAAACCCTCATAGCGGGCAATCACACCGACAACATGGTTCTGATAGCCGGTGATCACCTCGCGCATGTCTTCGGCATCGATTCCGGTCGCCATCTCGGTGGAACCGACCAGATCGACGAACATCACCGTCAGGTGACGGCGTTCTGCGGCAGACGATGATGAAAGTGACGGTAGTGCAACAGGTGCCGGGGCGGTGGATTCTTCAGGCAACGAAGCAGATTTACCGACGGAAGATGAACCCGTTCCATCTCGCAGTTGTCTGATCGCTTCGCATACCTTGCGACGCGGACCCATAGGCAGTCCAAGTTCTTTCAGGTCTTCATCGGTCAGGTGCGGCAACGCAAGAAAGTCAATCTCTGCCTCAGCAAAAACCGCAACATACTTTTCAAGGCTGAGTTCGCCAAGCCAGTGCTCAATATCTGACAATCTGTATCACCCAGGCTGCGGCCACAGGGGCATGGGCCTGCTCCGTCAGTGGTTGCGACTTTGCTCTGCACCCATCAGTCGCGGCAAGTCGCCGAATTTGCTGACCGCGGCGAACACCAGGATGGATGCGCAGATGAAGGTGATGGCGCCCACCGCCATCGTTGGCGTGAATCCGTTTCTCAACGAGCTGAAGATCTTCAGTGTCACGGTCG
Organism: Gammaproteobacteria bacterium; assembly: GCA_051008635.1. GTDB lineage: Bacteria > Pseudomonadota > Gammaproteobacteria > JBPCXK01 > JBPCXK01 > JBPCXK01. The sequence goes on along the minus strand of JBPCXK010000423.1, from coordinate 394 downwards.
GGTAGCTCGACGACGAGACGAAAAACATGACGATGAACTCATTGAAGCTCAGCACCATCGCAAAGAAGAAGCCGGAGGCCGTGTGGGCGATGGTCTGCGGCAGGATGACGGTGCGGAAGATGACGCGCCTGGTCGCGCCCATGGTGGCGGCCGCGTCCAGGTGGGCGCGATCGATTCCGTTGAGGCCAATCGAGATCGTCACCAGCGGCAGTGCCAGGTGCAGCGCGACGTGGCTGAGTACTCCCGTGCTCAACTGGCCGAGCAGGCCAGCGAATCCCCACATGAAGCCCAGGCCGACGCCGAGCACGATGGGCGGCAGCACGAAGGGCATGGCGGCGAGACCGGCGATGATGCGTGAAGCGGCCGTGTCTCGCCGCCACAGGTCATAGGCGAT
>JBPCXK010000422.1:0-7067 GCA_051008635.1 Gammaproteobacteria bacterium | reverse complement strand
CCACGCGTGAACGCGGGCCACACGGTTTGCGCAGCGCCCGTTTTGAGCGGATAACGCGGCGCGCGATCGGCAGCTGTCGCCAAAGCGAGTATTTCGGTCACCCCGTTTTCCGACTCTACTTCGACGGAACGGCCTGTGCTGACATGTTCCAATCCCGCAATGTCGCGCAACAGCGCCGGGACGGAAGGGTCGAGCTCAGCCTGTGTGCGGTTGGAGCCAAAGCTTGGTGTGGTCACATAGATGTCGGCGCGCAGCGAGGCGGCCAGCCACGTGGATACCGAGGACCGGAAACTGTCGATCATCACACCGACGCCGACCGAAGTGGATACAGCCAGCGTCAGCGCGGCGATGGCAACGCCGGTGCGGCTGAGTGAGGCGCCGATGCCCCGTACGGCGAGCCGTGCCTGCACGCTCGCGTGCCTGTTTATCGCGCGCGCGAGCAAGGCGCTGCCGGCGGCGACCACAAGCGGTGTCATGAAGGTCAAACCCAGAATCGTCAGGAACAGACCGGTGAATCCTGTAACGAGGCTTTGCGTCGGTAGGGCGAGCAGCACCAGCGCCGCGATCGCCATAAGCACGCCGACGATGGCGAGCCGTGGCGCCAGCGTGTGCGCACGTTGTTCGAGCGTGGAGCGCAAGAGACCGAGCCGCGGTTGCGTGCCCGCCGCCTCCAGCGCCGGTGCGCCGGCGGCCAGCGCTGCGCTCAGCAGTCCAAGCGCCAGCGCTTTCAGCAACGGTAGTGCGGTGATTCGCAACTCGGTGACAGTGAGTACAAAGTACAGGTCGTTGATCGTGCGCGTCACGAGTTGCAACAGGATATGGCTCAGCAAGATGCCGAGCAGCAGGCCGAGCAGGGCGCCGGCAAGTCCGAGCAGCAAGGCCTCGCCGAGTATCATGTACATCACCTCGCGGCGCGTTACGCCCAGCACCCGCAGGCCGGCGAGCAGGCCGCGACGCTGTAAGACCGTAAAGCTCATGGTGTTGTAAATCAGAAACATGCCAACGATGAGCCCCAGCAGACCCATGGCGGTGAGGTTGGTATGGAACGCGCCCGTCATCTGGGTGCTGGCGTTTTGGCGCGAACGCGCAGGCACGATGTCGGCGTCGGCCGGCAGGTGCTGTTCGATCTTTGCAAGCGTGGTGGTGCGAGTGGCGCCTTCGGGTATTACCAGATCGATCCAGCTCAGCTTCCCGATGTGCCCGGTGAGCTCCTGCACCGTGGAGATATCGGCCAGGGCGAGCCCGTCGAGCGCGGCCTGACTATTGCCGGACAGCAGGCCTGCGACGATGACGTGGTGGCGTTTGCCGGCCAGTGCGAGCTCGAATTCGTCGCCGGTTTTCAGTTCAAGCCGCGCGGCCGTTCGTGCGGCCATCACGAGCGTGGCGGGTTCGGTCAGCAAACGGTCGAACGGCAGATCTTCGGTGTCATCCAGATGGGAACGAAACGGAGATTCGGCCAAGGGGTCGACACCCAGTAGCTGGATGGTTTCGCCGTGCGTGCGTCCGAAAGCCTCGACCACCGGCGCGCTGTCGCGCATCCCGAGCGCGACCCGCAGCTTACTGTAGAAGGCTTCATCCAGCCCGGTTGGTCCGCCGATGATTTGGTGGGTCGCTCGACCGGCGGTGGAGTCCATGGCGAGCGCGAACCCGCGCCTCGCGCTGTCGTTGGCGAGATCGACCGCAACGACAACCGCCACGCCCAGCGCGATACCCAGCACGGCCAGCGCAAGCTGTAGTGGATGGCGCCAAAGATGACGCCAGCTTGCGCGGTAGAGAGTGCCAGTCACGGTTTTGTGTGCTTCGTGGCAGTGACGTTAGTACCTTACCAGTAAAATCTCGGACAAAAAATACCAAGAATTTCTCGAACCGGCGGTCGCGCACAAGCAAGGCGGACTTTTCCACGCCTTGTCCACGGCCGCGCGCCTCACACGCCGGCGTTGCGGTGGGCAGGGGGTGGTAAAGTCCGCCGTTGAAGAGGCACATCTTTGGTTCCGGCTAGCCCGCATTTCTCACCACGCGGCGAGATGATCGCGCAGAGATTTGAATTCACAACGGATTTTCCGAAAGAGCGGAATACGGGCTGTATTTCCGAGAAGAGGAAAATTTGTTGTGGATTCAAAGATCAAGCCAGCGCCGTCATCATGGTGAGAAATGCGGGCCAGGCCGGGTTAGGGGCAAAAAATAAGGGTTACGCGAATGCCGCGTAACCCTCAAGGGTGGCTGATGCGCCGCTGGGCGGGCACCAGGAGGAGGAGATGTGTCCGGTGCACTACTTAAAGCAATCAGCCCCGCCCCCAGCTTAGGGGGACACGATGCGGTTCACCAATAGCGGCAAGAGGTTTGAGGAGCCTGCCGTACCGCTGTTGGAAAAAGGGGCGGGGCGTCTTGCTGTTCGGTTACCTGAGGCTTAGCCCTCGACAGCCGTTGTGTACTCTTCCAGACTGATCGTTCCGCTTTGATCGGCGTCTACCGCCTCAAAAGCAGATTGGAGTTTTTCGTTGGCGCCTGCCTCTTCCGCGCTAATCTGGCCGTCACTGTTGGTGTCCAGAGCGCCGAATTCCGGCATCTCGCCGCCGGCAAGCGCTACCGAGGCTGCCAGTGTCAGGGCACAACCCGTACTCGTAATGATTGCAGTTTTCTTCATGGCTAATTTCCTGATCCCACGTTGGCATCGATAAGCCCCATGCCGGAAATACTAACAAGCTCCATGCCAAAGTGAAATTAGATGAATAGATTCAATACCTTGGCGCGGACAGGGCAGCAGAGACACCGTTGTGATCACTGCAAACCGTCTGCCTGAGCCGACGCGCGTCAGCGTCGTTAGGCCAACATGCTGTTTCTAAAAGAAAATCAGTGTCGCGATTTAGCGACACCCTGGTCAGAACGACTAGCCCGCAGATTTGAACGTGCTCGGGTCCAGATCCAGCCGGGACAGCAGCTTGTAGAAATCGGTGCGGTTGCGCTGGGCCATACGCGCCGCTTGCGTGACATTACCGTTGGTGATCTGCAGAAGCTCAGTGAGATAGCCGCGGGTAAATTCTTCTCTGGCTTCAGCATACGAGGGCAGCTTGGCGGCGTTGGCCCCAAGCGACTTCTGGACAGAGTGGGCGCTAATGATGCGCGTAGATGAAAGGATTACGTTTTGCTCAACCACGTTGTAGAGCTGGCGCACGTTGCCGGGCCAGTCCGCCGCGACCAGCAGCTCCAGGGCCTCCGGCGCGAATATCTTCACGGGGTCGGACAGGTGAGCCAGAAAGTGAGCGGCTAACAGCGGAATATCCTCACGGCGATCGGCGAGCGGCGGGATGTGCAGATGCACGACGTTGAGGCGGTAAAACAGATCTTCACGAAACTCGTTAGCGCCAATCGCCTTTTGCAGATCGCGATGCGTGGCTGAAATCACACGCACGTCGACTGCACGCGAGCGCGTGCTGCCGACACGGCGGATCTCACTTTCCTGTAGCGCGCGCAACAGTTTCATCTGCAAGTTGAGCGGCATGTCGCCGATCTCGTCGAGAAACAGCGTGCCGCCATCGGCGGCCTCGAACAGGCCCGCATGCTTACGCGTTGCCCCCGTGAAGGCGCCCTGCTCGTGGCCGAACAGCTCGGACTCGAGCAGGTTGTCGGGTATGGCGCCGCAATTGATGGGAACGAATTGCCTCTCACCGCGATTACTGCCGTCATGAATGGCGCGCGCCAGCAGTTCCTTGCCCGTACCGCTGTCGCCGGTAATCAGCACGCCGGCGTCGGATTGCGCGATGCGCTGCGCCTGCCCCAGCAGATCTTCCATTGGCGGGTTGCGGGTGATGATCCCGGCGCCGAATTCCTGCTCCGGATCGGCGGTGGTCGAGACCCTGAGCGCCTTTTCCACCTGTTCTTGCAGGGCCTCCTTGACGACCGGCTTGGTCAAAAAACTGAAAGCCCCACGCTGGGTCGCTGCAACTGCATCCGGAATCGTGCCATGAGCCGTGATGATGATGACCGGCAGGCTGGGCTGGCGCTGGTGCAGCTCGTCAAGGAGTTGCATGCCGTCCATTTGCTCCATGCGCAAGTCGGTGACCACGACTTGCGGGCGAAACGCCGTCAGATTACCGAGTGCGGCCGAGCCGCTCTCGACGGCTTTGACCTCATGACCGAAGGCGCTCAGCCGCAGCGTGAGCAGACGCAACAGACCCGGATCGTCCTCCACCAGTAAAATGCGGCCACAAACCGGCTCCGTCACGGCACTTCCTTGGTGGTCGGTCGTTCGATGTCTTGCTCGATGGAGGTGAGCTCGCGAATCTTGTCGTGCGCCGCAGCGAGCTCAGCGGTAGTGCGCGTAAGCTCGTTCATCGCCTTGCGGTACTTTTGTGAAAGTTGTTGCTCGTCGGCAGCCTGATCGCGCAAACGGTCGCGCAGCGTGAGATTCTGGTCGAGCTCCGACAGCAAGGCGCGACCCACATCTTTCATCGACGGCGGCAGGCCGTCCGGCGCCCGCAAGGCCTCGGCCAGCACATTGCGCGCGCGCGCCCTGTCGGTTTCCGAGCTGCCCGGACCGCTCAAATTCAGCGCGAGGCGCAGTTTGTCGCGGACTCTGCGAGAAACCTCTCCTATCGGACAATCCAGCTTCGCCACTTTAATCGGAGGAACCGCCGTATCCACGGAATATGCGTTCCCGCCATGCGAAAGACCCGTGGCCAGGCCGAGGCCCAGTACCCCAATCACCCTAAGCTTCATGACACCGCATCCATTGGTAGAGATATTCGAAAGTGCGCGCCTGGCGTATCCTCAATAAACCCGACGCTGCCCCCGTGCGCCTCCACGCAGTCACGCACCACGGACAGACCCAGGCCCGTTCCGCGAACGTGACCGTTATGGTACGTCTTACCCTGATAAAAAGGTTCAAAAATATGATTCCGGTCCTCAATAGATATACCGGGGCCGGCATCCGAGACCCCGATGACGACCCGGGAGTCGCCCTGGACCGCGCTGATCTGTATCTTGCCGCCTTCGGGCGAAAACTTGATGGCATTGGAAACCAGATTGTCGAGCGCGGTGCGAATCTTGTCGCGGTCGGCAATGAGATCTATCTCGTCGCAGTTCGCTTCCAGCGACAGCGCCTTGCTGGCGAGCGTGAGGCGGTGCTGCTGGCGAATGTCGGTTACCAGAGACTGCAGCGCAAAGCGCGTACGGGCCAGCTCGTCGGCGATGTCTTTCCGCGCGTTGAATCCGAGCAAATTCTCGATCTGCTTCTGCAGCTCCAGGCTGTTGTCGCGCAGAATCCCTACGACCTCACGCTGCGTGCGGCTCAGCCTGCCCAGCGTGCCGTCGGTGAGCAGCTCGGTGCCCTCGCGGATGCTGGCCAGCGGAGTCTTCAGTTCGTGCGAGACGTGGCGCAGAAACTTGCTCTTCGCCTCTTCCAGCTCGGCCAGACGCGTGCGTAACCACTCCAGCGCCTGCCCCAGCTTCGCGAGCTCCGCCGACCCGCTGACCGTGATCGGTTTTTCCAGATCGCCTTCGCCCAGTTGTCGGATCGCACCGGCCGTCTGACGAATCGGCTTGGCGATGAGCGCGGTAAACACGACAATCAAAATGATCGTGCCCGGAATCAGCGCCGCCGCCTGCCAACTAATGCTCTGCTGTGCATGACGCGAGTTGGTGCGCAGCACATCCAACTCCGTGCGAATCAAATCCCGGCACTTGCTGACCGTGGTCTCGGCAAGCTCACCGAGATCGGCAAAACCTTGCAGGGACTTGTCCAGCTTTAGCGACTCGGGCGGATATTTCTCCAAATCGTCGGCGATGATCTGGCTGCGGTTTTCCATGCGCCAGAGCTGATGGCCGATCTCGGCGTCGTTGTCCGCCATCGCCTTGAGCGCCTTGGTGCTGTCGAGGAAGCGCGCATGCTTTTCCTCGTACAGCTTCAACAAGGACGGATCGCCAACCACCTGATACTGGCGCGCGTTGCGCTCCATGGCGGTGACCTTCTCGCCCAGCAGCTCACTTTCCTTCGTGATCAGCACGCCGAGAAACACCAGCCGCTCGGTCCGCTCCGCCAACTCGTCGACATACAGCAGCGAGCGGATGCTGGACACGATGAGCGGAGCCGCCACGAGGCAAAAACCCAGCAGAATCAGGCCGACAATGGATTTGGGGCGAGAGAGTCTCACTGGCAATGGAACTGTGCTGGTCGGCCAGGTGAAGGCGATACTGAGTATTCTAGCCGCTTTTCCATCGGTCACCCATGCTGGTAGGAGTCGTGCCGGAAGCCATTCGTTCACTTGCCAGCGACGAACGGGTCGCCGGGCTTGCCACTCCCGCGCGGAAATCCAACGCCTGGCGTGGCGGGCTGCGCGCGCGCCTGCCGATCTTTGGAAAAGACGGCGCTAATGCGCTATAAAGACCGCCTGCCCGGCCATCACGGCCGGGGCCACAAACTAGCATAACTATTTGCATCGGAGGAGGATTTACACCATGACTGGCCCACACATTTTTTCACGCAGCCGTCGTAACTTCGTAAAGGTCGCCGCCGTGACTGGCGCAGGCCTGGCGGCCGGCGTACCGAATCTCGCTTGGGGCGAGTCCAAAAAACTGAACGTCTACAACTGGGATACTTATATCGGCGAGACCACGATCGAGACCTACAGCAAAGCCACCGGTGTCGAGGTGCAGTACGATCTGTACGCCAACCTCGAGGAGATGTACGCCAAATTTCAGGAAGGCAACCCGGGTTACGACGTGATCTTTCCGAGCGACTATATGCTGGAAACCATGGTCAAGGCCGAAATGCTGGTGGAGCTCGATCGCTCGCGCTTGCCCAATTTCAAACATGTCGATCCCAATTTCCTTGACCCGAAATTTGATCCAGGATGCAAACACAACATCCCTTTTTTCTGGGGCAGCGTCGGGATCGGCTACCGCAAATCCAAGGTCGAGGCGCCCGACAGTTGGGGCGTGCTGTTCGACAGCGCTAAACACAGCGGCCGCATCGCACTCCTGGCGGATTCACGATTCGTCATTGCGCTTGCGCTGATGTATCTCGGCCATTCCGCCAACAGCACGAGTGCGGACGAGATCGGACAAGCGCG
>JBPCXK010000421.1:0-4262 GCA_051008635.1 Gammaproteobacteria bacterium | reverse complement strand
CTTGTACGTATAAGGTCCTGCATGCACATCGGCGGATGAGTGGAGGATCAGTGTTCTTACGGCGGCCTCGTAGAGAAACTCAAGGTGTTTGTCGGGTACGCTCAATTTACAAAGCGTGGCCAGGCTGGATCGCCATGAATCCTCCGCGTCAGCTTCATAGCGAGAGATATCCACGCTCTTTTGCTCGAGGGGTATTGACGCGTTGACCTCGCGTGCTTCGCCCGGCTCTAGCTTGAACATCGCCGCAGCGGTGATCATGCCGATGTCGCAATGCCCCTCCTGTTCCTCGCTGAGATCGTTGAGATGGATGTAGACGTCGCCGGCTCGATATCGACAGATGTGGTGGCGGTCGGCAGCCGCGTCGAACCAGATTGTCGGTTTCTTCTCAACAATCCACGACATCCGGTCCGACGACAGCCTGACGCTATATGTAAGGCTGACTCCTTCCGGATTGCAGGGTCTTAGTGCGATGACCAGCCAGCCGGCTACATTCGAGCGGGCTTCCCACCCGAGCTGACAGGTGGGAATGTCGGATCGAGGCTCGACGCTGGCAAAAGCATCGAGGCAAAGCCCGTTCTCGGCTACTGAGGTCGTGACGGCAAGGCCGGTTTCAAACTTGAGTACCTGCGTGGCTTCTTTCGCGCGCGAAGGCAGAAGTGAGCGCCCGTCTTCAGTCACAACCCAGCCGTCCAGCGACCAGCGGTCGAGAAACGGTGTAACCAGTCCACGGGGATCGACGATAGGCAACTCTGTACTATCCGGAAGTCCTATGGCGGTCCAGTTACGATGAGTGAGATTGATATGGGTGACAGAGAATGCCCGGGGTACAAACGAATCGTCCTCAGGATCGAATTGCCGCTCTACCCAGTAGGGCCACACCCAGTCGAGGTTGTGCTGGATAACGCGGCTGTTGATGAGACCTCTGGCATGCAGTACTGCGCCTGCGCGCAGCAACTCTGTGGGTTCAGAGACCTCAGAAGGTTGGGCAAAACGTCGCAAATGGGCCAGCAGCGCGAACGGATCCAGAAAGCCATGGGCGCGTGCTGCCCGCCGAATGATGAACTTCCAGGGTAACCAGAGCAGCCGCACGCCGGTTAACTCCTCGAGTTGCCAGAGAGCGTGTCGTTCGGGACGTACTTTCGCAGCGCATTACGTGCGCGATGGCTCAAATAGATGCTGGCAAGAATGACAACAACAAAACCTCCGCCGTAGAAGGTCCATCCTAGTGGTGATTTGGGCGCTTCGGACGAACCCAACGTAGCCAGATTGCCGGCGATGGAGCCCAGATAAACGTTGATCAGCGTTATCGGCCAAATGCCGATGAACGTTCCCGCGACAAAGTCGTAAAACGAGAAACGAGTGAGCCCGAACACATAGTTGGAGAGTTTGAATGGAAAGAATGGGATAAGCCGCGTGATCAGAACGATTCTCCATCCGTCAGCGGCGAACCCATCGGCGATCAGGTCGAGTTTTGCATGAGCTCGTAAGTATTCCGAAGCCTTTTCACCAGCAAAGTATCGCGCGATCATAAAGGCTGTGGCTGCGCCTGTTGTCGTTGCAATCACAACGTAGACCGTTCCTGATACAACACCGAACAAAAATCCGGCGCCCATCGTCACCACTACGCCGGGTACCAGGAAAACCACCACCAGCATGTCAATCAGGATGTATAGAATCGGACCCCAAGGACCAAGACTCTGCACCCAGCCCAGCAACCGGGCGATATGCTGCTCCATACCGAAATAGTGAAGTGCCGCCAGAATGGCAGCCACGAGAGCCGTGCTGAGTACGACGGTGGGTACCAGTGTCAGTCTCATCTTGGTGGCAGATTGTTCATATGCTGTGCAATATATGCTCACCGAGCAGTGATGTTTTGATGATGGTCAACAACGGGCGCGTTAACCCGCCGAGGCCCATGACTGTAGGCAGGCGAAGCTCAGGACATCAATACCATCATGCCGCTTCGTCGCCTCCGCTGGGTACCCGGCCGACCGGTGCTGGTGGTCCCATACAACGCCACGGGTCAGAAGATCGGCCGGCGGGTACTCGTTGCCCGGAACGGTAGCCGGGAGGCCGCGCGTGCAGTCAATGATGCTTTGCCTATTTTGAGGCGGGCTGACTACGTGCAGGTCTTCTCTATCGATCCCGAAGACATTGACTCAGGACAGCGATTGTCGGGAGCGGCTATTTGTCAGCATCTGGCGCGTCATGACGTGGACGCCGAAGCAAGTGCCGCGCGCGCCAGTGATAGGCAGGCTGGCGACCGATTGAATGCCCAGGTGGCGAACGAAGCACTCGATGTCATCGTAATGGGCGCATACGGCCACACCCGCTTTCGCGAAACGATAATGGGAGGAGTCACGCGGGCGTTACTCCGACATATGATCGTGCCGGTATTCCTTTCCCGCTAAACTGTCACGATGTGGCATCCAGATAGATCATTGTCTGGTAGGCGACAAATACGCCGATGAGCAGTCCCCCGGAAACACGATCGATCGCGCGCATCTTGCGGGCACGGCCGAGCAACAACGCAAGCGCCAGCGTCAGCAGCGCCATGGTGGGATAGTCTCGGCTCAGCACCTGCGCAGGCAACGCTGCGGGATAGAGCAGACCACAAACCCCCAGCACGCCGAGCAGATTGAAGAGGTTCGAGCCGATGATATTGCCGATCACAATATCATACTGCTTGTGCCTACCGCTGGTAATTGCGGTCGCGAGCTCTGGCAGGCTGGTGCCGACAGCCACGATCGTGAGACCAATGATCAGGTCGCTCAACCCCAGGTCACGGGCAATACTCACCGCCCCCCACACCGTCAGACGCGAGCCGATCAGCAAGCCCAAAAGGCCAAGCAGCAACATGGCCGCAGCACGAGTTGTCGGCATGTGGCGCGGCAGCTCGTGCGCGAATTCCCTGCTCATTGGGTCGCCACGCAGGCGCGACGCCATCCAGACGATCGCTCCCATACTGACGAGCAACCCGGCGATCAGCTGTGATCCATCGGCGCGCCCGAGCCGGCCATCGAGGAGCAGAATGGGTGTGGCGACGGTGACCCCGAGCAACATGAACATGTTTTGACGCAATAAACGAGAGCGAGCCAACAACGGAATGACCAGGACGGTCAGGCCAAGCACGAGCGAGATGTTAGCAATGTTCGACCCGATCGCATTCCCGATGGCTATTCCTGGTTTACCTTGCAGGGCAGCGAACGTCGAGATCGCCAGCTCGGGTGCCGATGTCCCAAACCCGACCACCGTAATACCAACGATCAATGGTCCAACGCCCAGATTTTGAGACGCTGCCGCCGCACCCAACACGAAACGGTCAGCGCTCAGACCCAGCACGACCAGACCGACGACTGCAACGAGCAGGTGGCTATACATATATATTTAGGGGGTTTGGGACAGAGAGATTCGCAGTCAGCGACGGCCCCACACGCAAATCAGGCCCGCCCGTCCCTTATGTGCCTGACTGTGGCTCTGTCTCCATCAGTCTTGTTCGCTCATACCGTGAATGACGAGGTCGTTAAAACTCACAATTCCGACGACCTGATCGTTCGCAATCACCGGGGCGCGCGTAATTTCGAACTTGTCGAAAAGCCGCGCACAGTATCGAATATCCATGTCTGGATCAACACTGATCACGGGCTTCGCCATCACCTCGTACACGTTAACACGGTCAGGCGCGCGATCCCTGGCTAGGACGTTGCGCGCAACATCCGAAATCAACAACATGCCATACTCGTCATCTTTATGGCGCTTGTCGACAATCAGACATTCGGCATTCAGCTTATGCATGATCTTCAGCGCCTCTCTTATCGTGGCCATACCATCGACCACATCGTACTCGCGCTTCATAGCGTCCCGCACGCGAATGATTTTCCGCTCGGTCATATCTTTTCCTCGACCACTGGTGCTAGCTTTTCAACTTGGTGGGCCACGCCTACGGCGTCTTCAACGTCGATTTGAAACGCAATGCCCGCGCCTTTCTTCTTATGGAAACCGCCCACCTCGGCAATGGTTTCGAGAATGGGCCGACTCAAATGCTCTTCGACCAGAAGCAGCAACATGTCACGTTGGGTTTCCAACGAGAGACCAAGGAAGGTTTTGGCCGCCTCCAGTCCCTCCCCACGCGCGTGGTTGACGACCGTGGCTCCTGTCGCCCCGGCATCGCGTGCTGCCTGCAGAACTTCATTCGTCCGATCGTCTTCCACAAGTGCAATAATCAATTTGAAATGCATGGTCATTCTCCTGTGTCAGCCGGG
>JBPCXK010000420.1:0-4696 GCA_051008635.1 Gammaproteobacteria bacterium | reverse complement strand
GCAGAATCTTCGCCCTGTACAAGCTGGGCCGGGAAACCGAAGCCGTCGAGGCCATTCGCGTGTTACCCCAACAGCGAGCGCTCGCCGTCGATTTCCTCGTGCGCGCGCGTGTGAAAGAACCTGAAATGAACGAATACGGCATCGAGTACGGAGGCAAGGACGAAGCCTGGCTCTATCGTGAGGAAATGCGCGAGGTGTGGACCGCCGTGCCGGATTTGCTCAAATGGTTGAAACGGCATTCGAAAGAGATTGGCTTGAAGCGCCCCTGAAGCGCCCCTACTGACAGCACACTTCTCGTTGGAAGCGGGCTTCTTGCAGCGAAGCCCATCGTGCGATGGGTTCTACAGGCAGCAGCTCGTTGGGCTTCGCGGCGCTCAGCCCAACCTACAAGCAGGCCAGACTTCCGGCCGCGATGGGGTTGCAGAACACGATTGACGTCGGACCGGCAGCTCAGAACGTCGAGATGAATTCCTTCACGCCTTCCATGGTTGGAGCGAGAAGGGGCGCCAGGTTCCGGATTTCGTCCCATTTCTCTTCTTTGCCTGCGTACTCCAGGCTTTGACAGAGATCGGCGAGTTCGTGCGCGCCGATAGTGCGTGCGGCCGATTTGAACGCGTGCGCCAGCGACGCGACCTGGGTCGCCGAGCGCTCGTTGAGCGCGGTGTGAATTTCGTCGAGGTACAAAGGTGTGGCGCCCGCGAATTCCTGCAGGATGTCTCGCTGAGCATCTCGATCATCGCCAAAGCAATCTCGCAAAAACGTCATGTCGATCGGCGACCGATCATTATCGCCAGGTGGGTTTTGGACCCCCGTTTCCGCACGCCCGTCCTCGCTCGTTGGGATGGCTACCGCGGGCATCCACTTGGAGAGCACGGCCTGGAGCTTGGGGATTTCGAGCGGTTTGGGCAGGTAGTCGTCCATACCGGCATCGAAACATCTGTCCACATCACCCTTGAGGATGCTCGCCGTGATCGCAACGATGGGCACATGCCTGTTTGAACCGGCTTCGGTCTGTCGGACCGCGCGCGCCAGCTGGTAGCCGTCCATTACCGGCATGTTGCAATCCGTGAGCAAAGTCGCGTAGTCCTTCTTCTGCAGGGCGTCCAGGGCTTCCTGGCCGTTTTCGACAACATCGGCAGCATAACCGAGGACACCGAGCTGGCGCCGGATGACGTTTTGGTTGGTTACATTGTCTTCGGCCACGAGTATCAGCTCGCCCTTCAGCTCGGCGAGTTCCACGGTTGGCGCCTCGCCACGGCTGAGGTCGGCGATCCGCTCTTCATAGCTGATCTCCGGGCTGACGCGGCGCCCGGCAATGGCAACCGCTGCGAGCACCGACTCGCGGCGCAGCGGGGTCCCTTCCACCGTCACGGCGTCGACGACGTCCGTGCGGTTGGCCAGTGCGCGGTCGCCGCGCAGCACCACGAAGCGGATGCGTTCCAGAAGCGGGTCGCCGCGCAGCTCATTGCGCAGCGCTGCGCGCTCCTTTTTGCTCCATGCCATGCCCTGCACGATTACCTCGAACGGCTTGCCGCCGCCGGCGGCCTGGCGCACGATTTGCTCTATGGCGTCGAAGTCTTCCGTCAGCTGCACTGCGGCCTGCCAGTATTCGAGGTAGCGGCGCACGAATTCGCGTCTGTCCGGGTCGCGCATCACGACCAGCACATTCAGCCCCTCGAGGTTTCCGGTGATGTCGGTGTCCTGGTCCGCGTTTGCGACTTCATGAACGAGAGTTACCGTGAAAGTCGAGCCGGCGCCAGGTTCGCTTTCCACGCCGATTTCGCCGCCCATCATGTCCACCAGCGACTTCGAAATAGACAAGCCCAGGCCGGTGCCGCCGAAGCGGCGGGTCGTCGATGATTCTGCCTGCGAGAACGGTTTGAACAGCTTGGCGGTGCCTTCCGGCGAAATGCCGATGCCCTGGTCAATCACGCTGTAACGCACGGTCACCTCATCAGCGGCCGGTGAACCGATACGGTCCGCGCGCACGATAATCCTTCCTGCTTCCGTGAATTTGACCGCGTTGCCGCTTAGATTGAAGAGCACCTGCCGCAGCCGCACCTCGTCACCAAGCACCCAGGCTGGAATTTCAGGATCAACAAAGCTGATGAGGTCGAGCTTCTTTTCGGCTGCCTTCGCGATCATCGTTTCCGCAACGCCCCCGATGACGTCGCGAATCGAAACCGGAATGGTTTCGATCTCCAGTTTGCCGGCCTCGATCTTGGAGAAGTCGAGAATATCGTTGATGATGCCCAGCAACGAGAACGCTGATCCGCGCATGGTGCGCAGCATGTCCTGTTGATCGTCTCCCATTTCGGTCTGGCCGAGCAGATCGATCATCCCGATCACGCCGTTCATGGGCGTGCGAATTTCGTGGCTCATGGTGGCGAGGAATGCCGACTTCGCGCGCGCGGCCTGTTCAGCGTCTTCCTTGGCCCGGCGCAGTTCTTTTTCTGTCTCCACACGTTCCGTTACGTCACGGATAGCGGCCGTCGAGACCGTGCCCTCATCGGTCTGAATGGGACTCAGACTGATTTCTACGGGGAATTCACGGCCGCTCTTGGTCAATCCAAGCAAGACCGTGGCCTGGCCCATTGGCCGGACTTCGGGTTCGCGGAAGAAGGCGCCGATGTGTGCGGGATGATTTGCGCGAAACCGTGTTGGCATGAGCATTTCGACCGGTCGACCGATCAATTCCTCACGGGTATAACCAAACAGGCGAACGGTCTGGGCGTTTGCCGATAATATCGTGCCACTGGAATCGACCACGACGATGCCGTCCGGCGCGGACTCGAGCAGTGCACGAAACCTGTCCTGCGCCGCCTTGACATCACTGATGTCGACGATGACGGAAAGCCATCCATCTTCTCCCGTGAAATTGATTTTCTGACCATAAACGAGCGCCGGAAAGGATTCTCCGTCAGCGCCGTTGAAGTGCAGCTCCAGTCCCGTCAGCCTGCCGTCGCCGATCGCCCTGGTAACCTTCTCGCGCTCGAACGGTCTGGAGTACACGCTGGTGGCTTTGGTGTTGCGGACGTCCTCAGCGGGGATGCCGAAGCGTTTCTGGCCTGCACGGTTAAGGTAGAGATATTGCCCGCTGGCTGTGTTGGTGACCGCCATGGGGTAGGGGATTGCATCCAGCAGTCGTCTTTGCAGCTTGTCCGCGTTCTCCAGTCGTTCTGTGGCCTCCCGCCGCACGCGGGCGTTTTCCCTGAAGGCCGCGAATGCGTTCGCCATGACACCGATTTCGTCGTAGCGCCCGGCTGCGGGCGCTGGAACTTCGAGATCCCCTCCCGCCAGCGCGCGCATGGCGTTGGACATTTCGCTGATCGGGCGTGTCAACCAACGGGCGAACGCGAAGCCGATGACCGAGGTGGCCGCCATGAGCAAAAGCCCGGCGCCGATCAGAAAGTTGCGTAGCTTGCGCGTGGGGGCCTGAACTTCGGCTTCGTCTTTTTCCGCCATAATCACCCAGGTCACGCCGAACTGTCTCATCGGGCCGTGGGCGGAATAAACGGGAACCCCTCGGTAGTCATCCGTGATGGCGACGCCGCTGTTCCCAGCCAGCGCAGCTGCGACAGTTTCGGTGTCGACGATCGTTTTGAGAATCGTGGGTTGGTCGGAAAAGCGGGAATTGCTACGCATCAGTGTGTCTTCGCCGACGATGTAAGTCTCGCCGGTTTCTCCCATGCCCGCGGTCACTTGCATGACACCGTTAATGCGGTTGGTGGCAAGCTGAAAGGCGAGTATGCCGAGCGCCATGCCGTTGTTGTCCAGCACCGGGGCGCCTATGAAGCTCGCGGGCACGTCGCCGCTCGGCAGGTAGGGTTGAAAGTCCGCGAAACGGACCAATCCCGGGCTTGGGTTCTCGATGAGCGCGGCAAACAAGGTCGCGAGATGGGTGTCTTTCCACTCGCCTGTGAGCAGGTTGGTCGCGAAATCCTTTTCCTTGGCTACCGAGTACAGGATCGTGCCGTCTTCGCGAATCAGAAAGACGTCGTAGTAGCCCCGTATCCGGGCAATGTCCCGAAACGCAGGGTGGTAGCGATCATGAGCGTGGTGATAAAAGCTGCCATCGAATTGGTTCCTGGCTCCCGGCCGCGTCTCCAGATAAGTTCGCCTGATGCTCTGCTCGATGTCTGTGGTGGTCGACCACGCTGCATCAAAGGTGGTAAGCGCTTCAACGGCCATCGGGTTGCGCGCCGTGAGAATCAAATCTTCACGGACTCGTTCGAGATATTGCTGTAGCGCACTCCTGCGGCTTTCCATCAGCGCCAGCAGCTCGTTCCTGGCGCTGGATTCGAGTGCACGCAGGGAGCTCCAGTACCCCTGGAGGCTCGTCGCTGCGATCGCCGCGAGCACGATACCGATCATCACCGCCGGCAGTCTGAAGGAGATTTTCGGGCTTATCAGCGGCATGGCGATCAGCCTGGATATCGAATCGGGGTCCGGAATTCCGGGCGCCTGCGCAAACCCGAGCCATAGCTCTGGTGGTGCCTGGCGCAAGAGCGTCCAGGACGAGTGTTCGCAACCAGCCGAAAAACGGATAGCGAGCCTGGGTGCATTTCCTTACTCACTGATATCCGTGTAGCTGACTCAGTCACTTGACGAAAGTGAACTTCGCAACGCCTGGTCAGGATGCATGAACAGGTTGTTGTTTGAACTCTGATATGAACCCGGCGATCCTGTCCATGAC
>JBPCXK010000419.1:0-3013 GCA_051008635.1 Gammaproteobacteria bacterium | reverse complement strand
GGCCGAGACAATCCGGCAGGAACCGATCGTTGCGGTCACAAGGCCTCGTTGTGAGAGAGGCTTTTTTTGTTGGGGCGGCTTCACAGGGTGTCACACAAGACGACGACACCCGCAGGTTGGTGCCGAGCGATAGCGAAGCCCAACGTGTGGCGGTTTGTACGGGGCAATTGCTATCGTGGGTGAAGCCGGTGTCGCAAAACTCCTGCATAAGCCACGTGCGCGGTTTTCGCAGGAGCGGCTTCAGCCACGATTGCGAGGTCACCACGTTCTCTGCAACGCCAATCGCGGCTGAAGCGTTCCTGCAGGTGCTGTCGTTGATTTTGCGACGCCCCCCGGAGGCACACGCAATGACACACCACAATTCGTTCAGAATTCGCCCGCAGTCCGCCACTTTTCTTATGCCGTGTAGCCGTTTTTTGCTGTTGTAGTCACACACTAACCTTTGCGCCGAATAGCGTGCGACCAGGGAAAATTGATGCTTGAAATGCTCTTCGTATCGATCGGTTTGCTCGTGCTGCTCGCGTTGGCCGCGGGCTTTATCTTTCTCCTTTACCTGCTGATCAAAAAGCTCATGAATCAGGACCAGAGTGTGACACCATCCAGCGACGGGGAACGCCCCCGCGGCCGTTCTTTAAAAGGCCTGGCCGACTCGCTTTCGATACGCTCGCTGGTCATTGGCGTGCTCACCATCCTGATGCTGATCCCCTTGTCGATGGTCGACGGCATCGTGCAGGAACGCCAGGGACTGTATCGTTCCGTGCTCAGCGACATCGCTAACCGCTGGGGGCACCAGCAGGTGCTCAAGGGTCCTATGTTGGTCGTACCTTATGTCGAAAAACATGTGGTCGAGGAGACGGTTACAGACAAGGAGGGGGAAGAGCGCACCAAAACCAGAGTGATCTTCAAGACACTGAACGCCGTGGCGCTTCCCGAAGATCTGAAAATCGAGGCGAACATCGGCGGGCAGTACCGCTACCGCGGCATTTACGAATCTCTGGTGTACACGGCCGATGTCAGCCTCAGCGGCCGGTTTGAACGGCCCGACGTTGCCGGGCTGTCGGAACATCTGCATCGGATAGACTGGGAAAAGGCGTATTTGATTCTCGGTTTATCGGATACCAAGGCCATCAACGAAGTCGCCCCGCTGGTCTGGAACGGTGAGAAGAAAAGCCTGTCACCCGGTACGCGCATGACCAACCTCATCGATCGAGGGTTTCATTCGCCATTGGGACTCGACACTGACAAGACGATCTACAGGTTTCAGCTCAAGATGTCCATGAACGGCAGCCAGGGTTTCTGGTTCGCTCCGTTTGGCGAAACAACGCATGTTCGTGTCACATCGAGCTGGCCACACCCGAGCTTCGGCGGATCCGTGCTGCCGGCCAGCCACGACATTCGCGATGACGGTTTCGAGGCGGACTGGTCCATTCCGCATCTGGCGCGCAATTATCCGCAGCTGTGGCCGGCGCCGAGTGAACAATACGATCTCAATGAATTTACGGCTGGGGTCGAACTGTTCGAGCCGGTATTCCTGTACACAAAGGTCGATCGCGCGGTCAAGTACGGCATTTTGTTCATCGCGCTTACCTTCCTGACTTTTCTGATCTTCGAGCTCACCGCGCAAACACGGCTGCACTTTGTGCAATATGGCCTGATCGGCGTCGCCCTGAGTTTGTTCTATCTGATGCTGCTCTCTTTCGCCGAGCACATCAGTTTTATGCGAGCCTACGGGATTGCATCGGCTATTAATATTGGATTGATCACCGCTTACGCTGCCGCGGCCACGCGCAGTGCGCGACGTGCGGTGATTGTTCTCGCTTTGCTGAGCGCGCTCTATATCCTGCTGTACTCTCTCCTGCAGCTCGAGGACTACGCCTTGCTGATGGGGACATTGCTGCTACTGGTTGTCGTCGCCGTGCTGATGTACGTCACGCGCAATCTGCGCGCTACCGCGGATGCGGAATAGGCGTCACAAATAGCAAAGGGGGCCGGAGGCCCCCTTCGCGCTGCATCATACAGACAGCAGCTTAGCTGAAGTTGATGTTGGTGTTGGACTGAACGTTGTCGTCCCCACCGTCGCCGCCCGTGGCGTGCTGGTCGAGGTACTGGCTCACCAGCGACTTCGCCTTGGCCTGGGCAAGGGCGCTACCACCGACACCGGCGAGGGCGCCAAGACCACCGACTGCAGCATTGTCCGCATCGGCATTGGAACCGGCATACTGCTCGCCGGCGTTAATCGCGTCACCACCACTCTTGTCTACTAACATTTTCGATCTCCTAGGTTTCGGTTAAAGGGTTTACCAAAGTTTGTGCACTTTCGTGCGTTACGCTCAGAGAACTGCAGAGGACGTGCCAACTTTGGTTGGGCTTCAGAAAAATACGACTTATCTTATTGTTTTAAATGGTAGTTTTAAATTTATCGCTTACGGCGAAAACACCATAAACACGCACCCGCACAGCCGGTGGACACACTAGACGGCGCACTTGTCCAGCGAGATTGAGGATCGAGTCCACATTAAATGGACAGAAATCGCCGGCCCAATACCAATAGCCGAACGATTCAAACCCGCAATGATTGTGTGACAATTCTCGGGCGAGCGCTGCGAAACAAGGGACGGCAAGATCGACCGCATCGAGCGTGAGCTGACGCTGGAAGGCGAGCTCTCGCCCGAGCAGGGCCAGCGCATGCTCGAGATCGCTGACAAGTGCCCGGCGCACTGCACGCTGCATTCGGAAATCGACGTGCGGACGCGGCTCGCGTGAGCGCCGCAGAGCAGCGCTTGTGTTATAAAACTACGCGCACGTGGGTCCGACTATCACAGATCGACTGATTGGGAGAATCCATGATCAAACCGCACGGGGCCGACGCGGTGCAGCCACTGCTCGTCGCCGATCCGGATCAACACCGCGAGCTCGCGGAGGAAGCGGAAAATCTGCCGTCGTTGACTGTCAGCTCCGCCGCGGCCGCCAACGCGGTCATGCTCGGCGCGGGCTACTTCACACCGTTGTCGGG
>JBPCXK010000418.1:0-3610 GCA_051008635.1 Gammaproteobacteria bacterium | reverse complement strand
TGAACCCACCAATATCACCTTGACGGAGCACTAGGGGGTGTCGCGACGAATATCCGCGTGGCCGTCGGATCACCTCAAACCAAACGTCGTGTTCAACTTTTGCGGTACCGCAACGTTTTTGAGTTTCACATACCGCGGCAATCCGTCTTTGTAAGGCGGGTAATCTTCACCTTTGATCAAGGGTTCCAGATACGTGCGGCAACGCCGCGTTATACCGAATCCGTCTTTGGTAATGTAGCTGCGCGGCATCATCTTTTCCACGTTGGCCACTTTCGCGAGGCCGGTAGCACCGATGGTCCACCGATACGGCTTGTTCGATTTACGCACGATGGTCGGCATAACCGCGTTCTCGCCCTTTAGCGCCATCTCCACAGCCGCCTTGCCCACCGCGTAGGCCTGATCCACGTCGGTTTTGGAGGCGATATGACGAGCGGCGCGTTGCAGGTAATCTGCAACCGCCCAGTGATATTTGTATCCGTGTGCGCTTTTGACGAGCTGCGCAATAAAAGGCGCCACACCACCGAGTTGCGCATGGCCGAATGCATCACGTGTGCCCGCGTCCGACAGAAACTGTCCCTCCCTGTTGCGCACGCCCTCGGACACGACGATCGCGCAGTACTCGTAATCGTCCACGCACTGTTTGACGCGCGCCAGGAAGGTCTGCTCATCGAAGGGGATTTCCGGGAACAGGATGATGTGGGGCGCGTCGCCTTTTTCTTCCGCGGCAAGTCCGCCGGCCGCGGCGATCCAGCCCGCATGGCGGCCCATGACTTCCATGATGAAGACCTTCGTGGATGTTTTGGCCATGGAAGCAACGTCGAAGGCCGCTTCACGAATCGATACCGCGACATACTTTGCCACGGAGCCGAAACCGGGGCAGTTGTCGGTGACGGGGAGGTCGTTGTCGACGGTTTTGGGAATACCGACGCAGGTGATCGGATAGCCCATCGTCTTCCCGAGCTGCGACACTTTGTGAGCGGTGTCTTGCGAGTCACCGCCGCCGTTATAAAAGAAGTAGCCTATATCGTGAGCCTTGAATACTTCGATGAGGCGTTCGTACTCCGCCTTGTTGTCCTCGAGGCCCTCGAGCTTGTAGCGGCACGAGCCAAAAGCGCCTGCCGGCGTGTGGCGCAACGCCGCGATCGCGTGCGCCGATTCCCTGCTCGTGTCAATAAGGTCTTCCGTGAGCGCGCCGATGGTGCCGTTACGCCCGGCATATACCTTAGCGATTCTGTTCTTGTGTTTTCGCGCGGTTTGGATGACGCCGCAGGCTGTTGCGTTGATCACCGCAGTTACACCGCCGGATTGGGCGTAGAATGCAATTTTTTTGTTCATGGCTTCTCCCTGTTTGCCGGATCTACGTGCGGGCCGCAGCATAGCGAAGTTGGCCCGGGCAGGCCAGCCGTGGCAGAATCACGGCGATTAAAGCAGGTGGAGCTCATGCGTATTATTCTTATCGGCGGGCCGGGCGCTGGCAAAGGGACGCAGGCGGGTTTTCTCACGGGGAGATACGGCATCCCGCAGATTTCGACGGGCGACATGTTGCGCTCGGCGATCAAGAGCGGCACGCAGCGCGGGTTGGCCGTGAAAAAGATAATGGAAGGAGGCCAGCTTGTTTCCGACGACCTTGTGCTCGAGCTGGTGAAGGAGCGTCTGCAGGAACCGGACTGTGCGAAGGGTTACCTGTTCGATGGATTCCCACGCACCCTGGGTCAGGCCGAAGCGCTGCGGGCGGAGCGCATTGAGGTAGACCGGGTCATCAATATCCGCGTCGACGAACATGAGATCATCCGGCGCATGAGCGGGCGGCGCGTGCATCTCGCTTCCGGACGTACCTATCACATCGTATTCAACCCGCCCGCGCAAGAGGGCCAGGACGATGAAACCGGGGAGCCGTTGATCCAGCGCGACGACGACAAGGAAGAAACCGTGCGGGAGCGGATCAAGATTTACCAGGCGGAAACCAAACCCCTGATCGACTACTATCGCCGGTGGGCGGAAGCTGGCGATATGCTTGCACCAGGTCTTGTCATGGTGGACGGCGTCGGTCGGGTGGAGGAGGTCAGGGACAGGATATTTGCGGCACTCGGTTGAGCGCAGCGATACCCACGATCAATTATCGTCGATTCAAGCCGCTCCCACAGAAGATCACGGCTGCGCACACTTGGACTACCGCCGTGTGGCCGTGCACGTGATCTCCACGCGGCAGCCGCCGAAGAGTTTGTCCGATTGTGTGGTCGTTCTCGCCGGGTAATCGCCGGATTCGAAAAAACTCCCATAGGCCCTGTCCATTTCCGTGATCTCGTCGAGATCGGCCAAGTGCACATCGGTGCGTACGATGCTGTCCATATCGAGCTCGACCGATTGCAGGACTTTACGAATCGTGCTCATGATCAGCTCCGTCTCGGCGCGGACGTCCCCGACGACTGCATCGCCACCTGGAATGTCGGCCGCCACTATACCGGCGAGAAAAACGTACAGGTCGTCCATGACGACATGACTGAACGGCGACGAGGGCGTGACAAAGTGCGGGTCGACTCTTTTGAGCATGTCAATACCTAAGATCGATTCGCCGGCGTTCGGGTAAGTCACCTTGACCGGTAAACCGGTTAGAATCTTCGGATACCAGCACGGCACAGCGTTGAATGAGCGCGTGCGAACGTCCCATGCTATCAAAACCGCGTAAGTTGCCGCCACAGAGAATCTAACGATGCCCCATGAGGCCGTCCCCACGAAGGGCGTCCTGAATAAGTCAACTACGAATGTCTCGACGCAAAGAACCCGGAGAAACGCGCCTGCTCGTCATCGACAGCGCCCCTGAGAAATACACGGATCTGCTCGCCCGGCGTTTTCCCGATGTGCGCATTGAGTGTTGCACGTCAGTGGCGGATCAAAGCGCCATGGCCGATGCCTTACGGCCGCAGGTGGTGCTGAGCTTCAGGATGAAGGGTATGACACCTGAATCACAAGCAGGCGTGTTCGAAACGTCGAGCGTGGAGTGGCTGCACGTCGGTGGCGCTGGCATCGAGCATATCCCGCACTGGGACGGGTCGCGAATGATTGTGACGAATTCCTCGGGTGTGCTGAGCCGTTACCTTGCCGAGTACGTCATCGGCGCGATGTTGATGGTCAATGTGGGTTTTCCGTGTTATCTCCAGCAAATGCAGCAGCGCGAGTGGCGAGGGCACTACTGGCGGCCGGTGGAAGGGCGCACGCTGCTGATCATTGGTCTCGGCAACATCGGTAAGTGCGTGGCCGTCAGAGCGCGGGCGCTCGGTATGCGTGTTATCGGCATGAGGTCGAGACCGGCGGAAGTGGAAGAGTTCGATGAGTTGACGCCACTGGCGCGTCTGCACGACGCGCTCGCACGAGCAGACTTTGTGACCTTGCATGTTCCGCTCACGGATAGCACGCGCGGACTCATCAACGACAAGGCATTGGCATCGATGAAGCCGCACGCGTGGCTGATCAACACCTCACGTGGCCCAGTGGTGGATGAAGCGGCGCTAATAAATGTTTTGACAAACGAGAAGATTCGTGGCGCTGTGCTCGATGTTTTCGACACCGAGCCTTTGCCCAGTGAGAGCCCGCTGTGGGATCTGCCAAACGC
>JBPCXK010000417.1:0-13866 GCA_051008635.1 Gammaproteobacteria bacterium | reverse complement strand
GGATCGGAGCGGCTTCGCAGTCCAACGGGCGCGCCACGCCTTCCCCGTTGTATGGACAACCTAACTGTCTTGCCCGCGAAAGGTCAACGGTTGTGAGGTATTCCAATGTTGTGCGTTACGAGCATCGTTGCTCAACAGGTCTGAAAAATGGTGCCACACTGTTCGGCGCGCCGCTCGGGATGAAGGCGCCCGGACTGCGGAGCAAGCAGGGCTCGCTGCACCGCCAGGGCCGGCAAGGTTTGAGAGAATGAATAACGAAGAGGGAAAGCTCAAATGGCCATACACCCCCCATCCACTGCGCAACTCATTGAAGTAGGGCGACAACTCGGCATCACGCTTTCGGACCAGGAGGCCGCGGAAAACCTCGAGTGCATGGCGCCGCTGATTGCCGGCTACAACACCGTCGATTCGATGCCGGACAATCTCCCGCCGGTGAAATACCCGCGCACACCCGGTTACCGGCCGGACGGCGAGGAGAACAAATACAACGCCTGGTACGTGAAAACCGCGATCAAGGGGGCGCCGGAAGGCAAGCTTGCCGGCAAGCGCATTGCCATCAAGGACAATATCTGCGTGGCCGGCGTGCCCATGATGAACGGGGCTTCTGTCCTGGAAGGTTATACCCCCGACGTCGACGCCACCGTGGTCAGCCGAATTCTCGATGCCGGCGGCGAGATCGCTGGCAAAGCGCATTGCGAGTATCTGTGCTTTTCCGGCGGCAGCCATACCAACGCCACCGGACGGCCGGTACAGAACCCCTGGAAGGCGGGTCATACGACCGGCGGCTCTTCGTCGGGCAGCGCGGCGCTCGTCGCGGCCGGCGAGGTGCCCATGGCGCTCGGTTGCGATCAGGCCGGTTCGATCCGCATCCCGTCAGCCTATAGCGGTATCTGCGGCATGAAAGCCACGCATGGTCTTGTGCCCTATACCGGCGTCATGCCGATCGAGATGACCCTCGATCACTGCGGGCCAATGACCGGCACGGTCCACGACAACGCGCTCCTGCTAGAAGTAATCGCGGGCGAGGACGGCCTGGACCCGCGGCAATACGGCGCACACGCCAGCGACTATACCGCGCGGCTGGACGGCAACATCTCCGACCTCCGTATCGGCGTGCTGGAGGAAGGCTTTGAGCACGCCAACTCGGAAGCGGATGTGGACGAAAAAGTTCGTGCGGCGGCCGAGCGGCTCGCGAAGCTGGGTGCTCAGGTCGAGACGATATCAATCCCCATGCATCTGCAGAGCGTCGCCATCTGGACCCCGATCGGGGTCGAGGGCACCGTCGACTGCATGATGCAAGGCAACGGTTTCGGTACCAACTGGCGTGGCCTTTATGTCACGAGCCTCCTCGATACCTATGCAAACTGGCGGCACCGGGCCGATGAGTTGTCCGATTCACTGACGTACGTGATCCTGCTGGGTCAGTACATGCTCAACCAGTACGGCGGGCATCACTACGCCAAGGCGCAAAATCTCTCTCGGCGCCTGCGGGCCGCCTACGATCAGGCCTTGGCCAAGGTCGACCTTCTGCTCATGCCGACCCTGCCGCTCAAGGCGACCCCCATACCGGCGCCGGACGCGCCGCGTTCGCTCAAGATTCAGCGCGCGCACGAGATGTTCCCGAACACCGCGGCCTTCGATGCCACGGGTCATCCGGCTCTGACGGTTCCCTGCGGCCTTGGCGACGGCCTGCCGATCGGCCTCCACCTCGTCGGCCGGCACTACGACGAGGCTACGATCTACCGGGCCGCTCATGCCTTCGAGCAGTCGCAAGACTGGAAAACAATGTGACGCGGATGCGGGCGCCCGATGTGAGCGTCAGTCCTGCATGCCTGACGATGAAGGCCGACCCTGCACGGTTGACGACAGCCAACACTTTCGCCACTACCCTCGAGTCCGCGCCGAGCAGCGATTTGAAACATACCCGGCGGTAGTCCTTCGTTGGTCGACGCGACCCGCAATGCCCACAAACGCGCTGATGCCTCGCTTATGCCGTTTGTCGTGGGCGCAAACGTCAACGGCAATGGCATCATGATCGGCGAGAAAGCGTCTGACATGATTCTGGAGGCTCAATGAGCGCAACATTGCAAGGCGGACTAGCCCACGGAAGGGACATGCAATCAGGCGAGGTAAGCCAATAGGGCCCCGATCTCGCGCACATGGATGGTTATCGGCCACTTGTGCGCGGTCAACGGCACATGGTCGTTACCGGACACTATCTGGCATCCCAGGCGGCGTTTCAGATTCTCGAAGCAGGAGGCAACGCGATCGATGCCGGCGTGGCCGGTGGGACCGCCCTGGGCGTTGTGCACAGCCGGTACGTGAACGTCGCCGGAGTAGCGCCCATCCTGGTCTACCTCGCCGCGTGCGCTATCGATGATGTCGAACATTCGAGGGAAGCTGTCGCAGAGCGTGACGCAGCGACGGCAGTCGTGGCACACCTCGAAGACTCGCCGTAGCTCCTCGTCGAGCTTCCTCTCGTCAAGGAACTCGGGAACCCTCCAGTCAATGGCCGTGCGGGCGAACGGCTCTGCGTTGCTTTTGTTCACCGAGGCGGCCTCATGACCATGCGCTGCACGGTCTCCATCAAACGTCGACGCCCCGCATCCGCGGATTTTGATGAGTGCGAATACTACGGGTTGCGCTGCGAAATTCGCAATTTCACCTAAGCCCCGACCCGGATTGTGAAAGCCAGGCGCACGGAGCAATCAGTGTAGCCTTGCGATGTCCTCAGCCGTTTCTTCTTCGGGCTGCTTGCCGAGGATGATCATGCCGAGTACCTGGTCCTTGGACACTTCATCGGTACGTCGTGTTCCCACCTGCCGGCCGTTGGCCATTACGGTGATACGGTCCGAAATTTCAAATACGTCGTGAATGTCATGGCTGATCATGAACATCCCGATCCCCTCGGACTTCAACCGCACTACGAGATCCTTGAACATCGCCGTTTCCTTGTGTCCTAGCGCCGCCGTCGGCTCGTCCATGATCAACACCTTGGCATTGAAGTACAGCGCACGCGCGATCGCTATCGATTGCCGCTGGCCCCCCGAGAGCCGTAGGACCGGCTCTCTCAGCGCTGCGAAGTTCGGATTGATCCGGGCAATGACCTCGCGTGCCTCTCTTGCCATGGCCTCATTGTCGAGCGTGCCAAGGCGGGTCAGGATTTCGCGACCCAGGAACAAGTTCGCGACCGCGTCGAGGTGATCCGCCAGCGCCAGATCCTGGTAGAGCGTCTCGATGCAGTGATTTCTGGCGTCTCGGGGGTTGTGGGTGGACGCCCCGTGTCCATCGATGTAGATCTCGCCACGGTCCATGCGGTAGGCGCCGGAAAGGATTTTGATCAGGGTCGACTTCCCAGCACCGTTGTGACCGACGATCCCCAGTACCTCGCCGTGCTCGACTGACACCGAAACATCCTCGACCGCCTGCGTGCCGCCGAAACGCTTGAAGATGTGGCGCATCTCGACGAGCGGGGAATCGGCCATCAGCGTTGCTCAAATCTGCATGGGTCGCAGTATACGCAGCGGCGCGCCCCCCAAGCAGTCACAGTGGACATCAACGGGACCGCAGCACCGTGCTGCAACGCTCTCGGAACTCCGGGCTGCATCACTGTTCGCCGCCGTGTCTGCGTCGCCGCCAGTTGTCAACGTAGACGGCAACGATCAGTATTGTGCCAATCGCAACCAGTTGCCAGAACGCGTAGACCCCCAGCACATTCAAGCCATTGCGTATGGAGGCAATGATCATAGCCCCGATCAGCGAGCCAAACAGACTACCTTGACCTCCGAATAGACTGGTGCCGCCGATGACGACGGCGGCGATCGAATCGAGCTCGTAGCCAACCCCGCTGGCTGGCTGCCCGCTACCAATGCGCGATGCTTCGGTCAAGCCGGCGATGGCGGCCGTGATCCCGCTCAAGGCGTAGATGAGAATGAGGTAGCGGGGTACATTGACGCCCGAGAGAATCGTCGCCTGCTGATTACTGCCGATTGCGTAAGTGTATCGACCGAGGCGCGTGCGAAGCAGCACGAACAGACCGAGCGCATACAATGCGAGCGTAGTTAGAGTCGGCACCGGCAGGATGTCGGCAATGCGGCCCTGGCCCAGTTGCTCGAAGCCAGGCGCCACTTTGAACACGGGAATGCCTTCGGTGACAATCAGCGCGTATCCGCGGGCTATCCCCATCATGCCCAACGTCGCTACGAATGGCGGGATCCTGAGAACGCCCACAGCAACCCCGTTGGCTGCCCCGAACATCGCGCCGCAGAGCATGCCGGCCACGATACCGGCGCTCAGGCCGTGGCCACCTTCCATCACCATCGTTGAGGTAACGGCGGCGGCGGCGACTATGGAGCCAACCGAGAGATCGATGCCTTTGGAGAGAATGACGAACGTCTGTCCGACAGCGATCAGCGCAATCACGGCGGCCTGCACCGTGATCTCCAGCAAGTTGCTCAGCGTGAAGAAGTAAGGTGAGAGCTGCGAGAGAACCAGCCACATGGCCAGCAAGATCCCGGCCGTGAAGAGGGTCGGGTTGTCGAGCACCACATCACACAGCGTGCGCCATACTCGCGGCCTTGCCGGAGCGGCATCTGGCGAGCCGGGCGGCGGGTCTCGGTCGGCCAAAAGTTCGTCCGCTGCAGTCCGTGAGTTCGTGGTGATTGGCGGAGTCTAATGGACGGTCGCCGAACCGCGCAAACCTGCGACGTTGGAAATAGCGCTCGAGCGCACGATTTCACGGGAGTGGTGACGTCACCTGGTGCTCGCGCATTGTTACTCTCACCGATCGGCGAGGACCCTGTCCGACGCCTTCTCGCCGATCTTGATGCAGTTGGCATTCAAGTTCGCGCTGGCCACGAACGCCATGATCGAGGCATCCGTGACGAAAGACCTGCCAAGCCCTGTACCCGCAGTCTGTGATGTACCACCGAATCCGCACAGCGATTGACAAGGCTCTGGCAGCGGAGTTAGCGTCGCTCTTGCAGAGCGCTGCCACCAATACAGCTCAGGCTATACAGCAATAACAGCGCATGCTGCGGTCGGGCCGTGAAATCCTGACCCATGAACTGATCAGAATCGCCATGGCCCGTCGTTGTCGGTATGAATCGGTAATTCGACTAGTGAGGAGGGTTAACATGAGGTGCTTACGATTGGTTACGCAGGCCATCGGCGCGGTCACGCTGGGGGCCCTCCTGGTGGCGTCGACCACCGGTGCTCTGGTGCCGGAGGCCGCGGCGCAAACGAAGACCTTGGCGTGGATTCCGAAATCAACGGACTCCTCGTTCTGGCTCGCGGTCAAGCGTGGCGCCGAGAAGGCCGGCGGTGAGCTGGGTTACGAAGTCCTGTACATCGGCGTACAGGATCAAACCAATATTGCTGGCCAGATAAACCTGGTCAACGACATGGTAACGCGCCGGATCGACGGCATTCTCATCGCTGCAACCGATGCGAAGGCATTGTCGCCCGCGGTCGCGAAAGCGATCAAAAGCGGTGTGCCAACCATCACGCTGGACTCGGGTGTCGATCCCGATACGTCTCTCGCCTACATCGCCACCGATAATCTAGGGGCTGCAAAGCTCGGTGCACAGAAGCTGGCAGAGCTCGTTGGCGGCAAAGGTAAGATCGTCGATATTGGCATCACGGCCGGCTCTCAGACCGGGATTGAACGAGAAAACGGATTTCTCGAGGGAATGAAGGCATTCCCTGATATCGAGGTACTGCCCGTGCAATATTCAGCCTGCAGTCCGGCCAAAGGACTGAACATTGCGACGGACCTCCATACTGGCAATCCGGATATAGTCGGCATCTACGGCGCCTGCGATGGCGCCGGAACCGGGGCCGGGCAACTGGTCAAGCAAAAGGGCCTGGACAATGTAAGTGTTGTGGCCTTCGATAGCTCAGCCGAGGAGTTTGAGCTCTTCAAGGAAGGTCATATCGACGCCCTCGTCGTCCAGGACCCCTTCAAGATGGGATACGATGGCGTGTACGCCATGGACAAGATTCTGAAGGGCGAGAAGGTGGAGCCGAGGACGGTGTTGATCCCCGCCCAGCTCGTCACCAAGGACAATCTGGAACAGCCAGCGATTCAAAAGCTCCTGGGCGACATGGAACTCCTGTAGCAACACGGCGGATCCTGGCCGGGCTGAGATGGACCGCCCGGCCCTGCCCGCGCCAGGGTCGTCGAACTGTGCACGACCAGTCCTGCAGCTCGGTGAGACAGGTCCGGCTCACCCCGGCCGCGTGCTTCATCATCTCATCCAGCTCGCCTTCGGCCATCATGCCGGCGAGAAACGACTTGTTTGCTTCAACCGAGGACCACTTCTAGAGAAGTAGAACTTCATCGGCATTGGCGGTATTCGCGTATACGTCCATTGCGAAGAATCCATCGACGTCATTGTCCGCCGGCACCGGCGTGACACTCGGACTCGTCGCCGGCTACTTCGGGGGATGGTGGGACACCCTCATCATGCGCTTTGTGGACGTGTTGCTGTCAATCCCACTGACTCGTTTCCCGGCTTCGCGATCTTCCTCACGGTGCTGAGTTTCAACTTGCTCGGCGACTTTCTGCGCGATCTGATCGATCCGTACGGCAAGCACGTCGGTGGCGGTTGACTCGCCTCGAGCATGGCCACCATCTCTCAATGCATTCGCAATACCGTACGTGTATTCTAAGGCGGCCGGAGCCGTTAGTTCCGAACAAACTCTCTGCCGTGGCAGGAGGCTTCTCGGTGGAGGTACCCAGGCCTGCGAGCGGAGTGTGCCGACATTCGTCACTCTGTGGCGCGCTCGACGGTTTGCAGGCTCTCCTCGACACACTCCATCCTATGGATGTAAGGAGGAATCTTCATGACTGGCAGCATACCTCGTTCCCGTTCCGAATCGACCCGGGCGCATCGGGCGAAGAGTCGCAGGCGATTCCTGAAAACGACCGCCGGCGCCGCTGCCGCCGTCGCCGTGGGCATGCCCCGGCTATCGGTACAAGCGCAATCAGGCAACATGCCGGGGATCCCGAAGAAAACCATTACCCTCGCTACCATGCCCTACACCAACCATGCCTGGGTGGTCCTGATGGGCCGCAAAGGTTATCTGGCCGACGTAGGCATAACGCTGGACCCGGTGGATCCGAAGGTAATCCTCGAACATCAGGGCGTCCCGCAACTGCAAAATGGCGAGATCGACATGACCACGGCTTATGTCGGTCTAATTACCGGTGCTATCGACAAGTTGCCCGATCTGAAACCCATTCACGTCTACAGCTACTGGGCGGGCAATGCCATTTTGACCCGCCCGGACTCGAGCATCAAAACGGTGGACGATTTCCTGGCCGAGGGAAAACCGTGGCCCGAAGCGGCGAGCCTCACCATGGAGCAGCTCAAGGGGAAACAAATTACTGTACCTGTGGATCCGAGTACCTACCCATGGCTCAACCTCGTCTACGGCTTCGCCGGGCTGGACATGGACGCCTCGGACGTGGTGCGTATCGACGACCCGAAAGCAGTGCAGCTCGGTCTGGCCGGGCGCGTTCCTCTTGCCGCTCCCGGTGGCGCGGTACAGATCTATCAGCTGCAGTTTCAGGCCGACTGGAGGGTGGTCATGAGCACCGGGCAGATGGTGAAGTATCTCGACACCTCGGCGGGCTCCGAAGTCAACACCGTACTCAACTATGACCTCATCGTCAGCACGCAAAAGTTCATCGACGAGAATCGCGAGACGGTGCTACGCACCTCGAGCGCAATCTATCGCACACTTGACTACATATTCGGCCCGGATCAGAACCAGGCATTGACGGAATATGCGCCATTTATCAACGCCAATGCGGGTTCGAATCTGGATGCGGCCGCCATAAAGTACATATTTGACGTCATTGACCCCTTCTATCGGTGGAACGACCAAGAACGTATATGGACCGATCGGAGCTATTCCCTCAACTACGACAATATCTACTCTTATCAGCTGAAGAAGTATCGCGAAAAGGGCACGATTGCCGATCGCGACTACGATCTGGATGACTTCTTTCAAGCGAAGAACATCTGGGAGGAGCTGCGAGACTTGAAGGTCAAGGCCGATGGGCTCATGGCCAAAGCCGACGGCGGCAATCTCAGTCCGGAAAGACAAGAAGTGGTGACCGCGGCCAGGCAGCACTACGATCGTTACAACTTCCTCGATGCCGTTCGCTTCCTGGAGGCGGCGCTCGTCTAGGGCGGAGGTTGCGTTCGCCCGGCGCAGTCGCTCTCCAACTTCTCGATGCTCACCAAGACCGCCAAGGCGGCCGCGGGTCGCATCCCCGAGGCCGTCTTGTCCAAAGCGCGTCGCCCGCTCGATCCGATGCCCTGGCTCGGAATGTTGTGTGCACTTGGGTTTTGGTATCTAGCCGCCGCGATGATCGGACGCTATATGCCCGCCCCGCATGTCGTGTTCGTCAATGCGATCGAGAATTTTGCGAGCAGCCAGTATTTTTCAGGTCTGGGCCTGCCAAAAGGTGGTTATGTGCCGCACCTCGCCGTGACGACCCGGAGTGTCGTCATCGGGGTACTGGTCGGAATGATCATAGGTTGTCCATCGGGTTTACTGAGTGCCCGGTGGCAGACCATCGATCAAATCACCAATCCCTTCATATCCACCTTTGGCACGGTGCCGATCCTGGTGGCGGCTCCGTTCGTTTTGATCTGGTTCGGTTTGATTTCCACCGCTCAGATCATACTGATTGCGTTCTACGCCACCGTCATCATGCACATTTACACTCTGCAAGCGGTGCGCAACATCAATCCCAAGTACGTCGAATACGCCCGAAGCCTCGGCGCCCAGGACGGTTTGATTTTCACGCGCGTGCTCTTGCCTGGCGCGGTGCCAGAAATCTTTGGCGGTGTGCGTGTGGTGCTTGCCGCCTCCTGGGGTCTCGCCGCCATCGGCGAGTTACTTGGCGCGCGCTATGGCGTCGGCTACGCGATCCTCAGCTTCGAGAGTGTCTACGACATGACCAGCGTCATGGCTATCGTTTTATTGCTTGGTTTTATCGCTCTGGCCATGGATGGGCTGGTGTTTGCTACGCGATTCTATGTTACGCGCTGGGCCGAGACGGGAAAGATGGCATGAATAGCGCCAGTCACGAGATCCGCGTGGTCAACGCCTGGTGCGTATTCGAACATATCTCTGGCCGCAAGGTCGAGGCGTTGCGCGGTATAGACTTGCATATCCCGCCGGGTCAGCTTGTTTGCATCGTCGGTCGCTCCGGCCACGGCAAATCGACGTTGCTTCGTGCCCTTGGTGGCTTGCATCCACTCACCGACGGCGAGATCTACGTCGGCGACGCGCGCGTCTCGGGCCCCTCGGTCCAGCGAGGCATGGTCTTTCAAGACGACACGGTGTTTCCGTGGATGCGTGTGCGCGCCAACGTAGAATTCGGTCTGAAGGCGCAACGAATGCCTGCGGCCGATCGTAGGCGCATCGCTTCGCAATGGCTCGAGCGGGTAGATCTCATCGAATTCACCGACTCCTGGCCGCGCGAGCTGTCTGGCGGAATGCGCAAACGCGTAGCACTGGCCAGCGTATTTGCTTCGGGTAGCGAGATCCTGCTGATGGATGAACCCTTCGGTTCCCTCGACTATGTGACGAGGTTGAGTCTTCATCAATTGCTACTCGACCTGTGGCGGCGCACCGGTCGCACTATCCTGTTCGTCACTCACGACGTCGAAGAGGCGCTGATTCTGGCCGATCGAATTCTGGTCATGAAAGACGGCATCGTCGTCGACGATCTCATCGTTCAGTTGCAGCGACCCCGCAACGAAGATGTGCGCGCTCATCTGCGGGCAGTCACACTAACGAAAACCATTCTGGGTCACCTCGGTGTCGGTAACTTCGCGGCAGTGAACGAGGAGCGGGCCACCCCCGCGTTGGACTGATGCAGACGCCGTCTGTGGTCACGGGCATGGGTCACTACATTCGCGAGCGCCGGATTAGCCTGTTGACTTTAGCCACGCTGCTTGCAGTCTGGGAAATTGCGGCTCATTTGAGTCCAATCAACCCCTTGCATGGCTCGCATCTAGTGCCGCCTTGGGAGTATGTGTTCGGTGCTTCCTTACTCGCCATGGCCGACCATTGGCCCTTCCATTTTCTCGCCCCAGTGCCAACCGCCGGCGGCGAACAAACCTACCTGGGCGCGGTGTTGGCCATTGCTTATCATTCTGGCTTGACGATGATGCGGCTGCTGCTCGGACTCGGCTTTGGAACCGTCATCGGCGTCACGCTCGGCCTTACTTTCTCCTGGTCACCGTTGCTGCGTCGTCTGGCGGCCATGCCGTTGCATATACTACGCATGTTTCCACTCCTCGCCATGGTGCCATTGTTTCGTTTCTGGTTCGGTGCGAACACCACTAGCGCGGTGGTGTTCGTCGCCTATGGCGTGGCGGTCGTCTATTTTGCTTCCACGATCAATGCCGTTAGCAACGTGTCCAATCGTTACATTGAATATGCGCGCACTCTCGGCGCGTCACGCCTGCGGGTCTATCTCTCGGTGATCCTGCCGGCCATCGTTCCGGAGCTCTGCTCGAGTGTGCTGTTCACCCTGGGCCTGGCCTGGTCCGCCGTGATTGGCGCCGAATACATCGGGCTCGATTCCGGTATCGGTCGTGTAATCATCTTCGCTCAGTTCTTCAGTGACACGGGGCGCATGACGCTGGCGACCTTGTTCATCATCGTCTATGCTGGCTTGTCGTTTTGGCTGTTCAAACGCATAGCAGCGCGAATTCTCTCCTGGATGCCGCGGACTGCGTTTGTCACCTGATTCGTCTTTGTTCTGTGATGCTTGTCGGATCTATCGAATGAACAGACTGAAAGGAAAGAAGGCACTCGTCATCGGGAGCGGCACGGGAATTGGACGAGCGGTCTGCCGACTGTTCGCGCGCGAGGGAGCGGATCTGGTCTGCGCCGATCTAGACCGCGAACGGGAGCTGGAAAGTCTGACTGGCGAGCTCAGTGCACTCGGGCGGCGCGCTGTTCCCTTCGCGCTGGATGTAACAAAGGAAGCTGAGATTCAGGCCGCCATCCATGAGGCGATCGAGCATCTTGGCCATATCGACGTACTTGTGAACAACGCAGGCGTAGGTGGCGCAAAGAAGGCTTTTGAAGAAGAAAGCGAACGAGAGTGGGAACGGATCATGAACGTGAATCTGCGCGGTGTCGCATATGGCATGAAGCATGTGATTGCGCACATGAAAACCCGCCGGTCGGGGCGCATCATCAATACCGCCTCTCAACTTGCACACAAGCCCTCACCATATAATGCGACCTACTGTGCCTCGAAGGCCGCGGTTGTCGCGCTCACGGTATCGGTTGCGCAGGAAGTCGCCACTGAAGGCATCACCGTGAACGCTGTTTGTCCTGGGCCGACCGACACGCCAATGTGGCGGGAGTCCGCCGACAGCGAGTGGAATCGCTGGAAGGTTGAATCGCTACCGATGAAGCGCATCGGTCAGCCAGATGAGATCGCATGGGCCTACGTGTACCTCGCCTCCGATGAAGCGAGCTACTGCACCGGCCAAAGTCTCTCGCCGAACGGCGGCGATGTCATGTGGTAGACCTCCCATAGATCGGAACATCTTCCTGACCATGACCACAATAGAACGCGACTTTGTCGGCTACGGCGAGAGTCCACCATACGCAAACTGGCCCGGTGGCGCTCGCGTTGCCGTATCGTTGGTGTTGAACATAGAGGAGGGTTCAGAGCGTGCGGTTTCGCGCGGTGACGCCCGCAACGAGGCTGTCTACGACATGATTGAGGAGGTCGGCGACGCGCCCAATCCGACTATGGAATCGCATTTCGACTACGGGCCACGTGCAGGCTACTGGCGCATCGTGCGTGTCATGCAGAAACACGCCGTGACCTGCACGCTCAATGCGTGCGCCGAAGCCGTGCAACGCACTCCGTGGCTTGCGCGAGATGCACTCGCCCGCGGATACGAAGTGTCATGCCACGGCTATCGCTGGGAAGCGCCAGTGCATTTTTCCGTAGAGAGCGAGCGTCAGTGGATTGCCGACGCCGTGGAGGCAATCGAGGGAGTCTGCGGTAAACGGCCGGTCGGCTGGCACTGCCGTTGTCCGCACACCCCGAATACTCGACGCTTGTTGATTGAGGAGGGCGGGTTTGTTTACGACAGCGATGCGTATGATGACGACCTCCCGCGATTGATTGAGGCTGGCGATCGCCTTCACGTAGTTCTGCCGTACAGTCTGGATACCAACGACATGCGATTCCAGCGCCCCGAGGCTGGATTTGTGCGCGCTCAGGACTTTGCCGACTACGTTATTGACGCATTCGACTGGCTATGGGACGAAGGCGAGAGTGCGCCCAAGATGATGAGCGTCGGGTTGCATACTCGTATCATCGGCCGACCGGGTCGCATTGCTGGTCTCGATCGGTTGTTGAGGCACATGCAGACCAGAGGATCGGTCTGGTTTGCGCGGCGCGACGAAATCGCTCGACACTGGCTCAAAGAGCATGGCCGCCGATGAGGACGAGCCGGCTGTTTTGCGTGATTGGCGCGCGGGAGCGCTGTTCTGACCCTCGATGAAGGGTCTACTGCTGTCACTGATTCACCTTCGCGCGGCGTTGACCCGCTTGCCCTGTCCGGGTAGTACAAGCGCCCCGGCGACGTTGTTCCCCGGGCGGCGATTGCCTATAGTGCGCGAACTTTTCGAGAACGTGTTCGGGCAGCCGCAATAACACTTTATCCGGAGGAGTCGTGGCAATGAATCGGACCGAAATCGACGCACGAGTTTTCGAGCTGTATGACGAGTACTGTCACGGCGAGATGGAAAGGCGAGAGTTCCTACGCCGCGCGAGCGCATTGACCATCGGTGGCGTCGCGGGCCTGGCGATGGCCCAAAGTCTGATTCCGCGCTACGCCCAGGCGCACACGATCTCGTTCACGGACGAGCGCATCAAGGCGGTGTACGTGGATTACCCGTCGCCCGGTGGCAGTTCCGGCGAAATGAGCGGCTATCTCGTGCAACCGTCCGGCGAAGGTCCGTTTCCGGCGGTGCTCGTAATCCACGAGAACCGCGGCCTGAATCCGTACATCGAAGATGTGGCGCGGCGTCTGGGCGTAGAAGGTTTCGTGGCTCTGGCGCCGGACGGGCTTTCTCCGATCGGCGGATACCCGGGCAACGATGACGACGGCCGGGCAATGCAAAAGAGCCTGGAGCAATCCAAGCTGCGTCAAGACATGCTGAACAGTGCGCTGTTTCTCAAGGCGCACGAGCTATCCAACGGCAAGCTGGGTGCGACGGGCTTTTGCTGGGGCGGCGCGACGACCAACTTCCTGGCGGTTGCGCTCGGCCAGGATCTGAGTGCCGGCGTTCCGTTTTACGGTCGCGCCCCGGATCCGAGCGATGTGCCGAAGATCCGCGCGGCCATGCTCATCCAATATGCGGAAAATGACGAGCGCGTCAATGCAACGAGACCCGCGTTCGAGGCCGCGTTGAAGTCCAATGGCGCGAACTACCAGATGCACACTTACCCGGGAACCCGGCACGGCTTCCACAACTACTCGACGCCGCGTTACGCAGAGGCGGCCGCGAAGCTCGCCTGGGAGCGGACCGTTGGCTTCTTCAGGGAGCATCTTGCGTAGGTCGGGATGACCGAACCGGCGCTCGGTTCGCCTCGATCGCATTGCCGGTAAGTTCCGGCCAGCCGTAGGCTGCCGGTGGTGTTGTTGGCGATCCGCCCCAGCCGGCGCAGTTGCGGTGTACGTCGATGGCCCGGGGTCATGGGCAACGCAACACTGTTCGCTAGGACGACCAATGCGAGGTCGGACGGGGTCTGCTCGCCGCCGCATGACCGGAACTAGAAAATGTCGGAGACGCTAACCG